>JAIQGG010000009.1 GCA_020072785.1 Terriglobia bacterium
TCTCGCCTCGAGGCGAGAGACGCAACAGTTCTAGGCCCCGCCCGCTCTTCACGGCGTCGCGGCCGCATCCGGCTACCCGTTAGCTTCGACAATAACCTTGAGAGCCCCGCCCTTGCGCTGGATGAATGTCTGCAGGGCATCGTTCATCTGTTCCAGAGGGAAGTGATGGGTGATGATGGGCTTGGCAACGATCTTCCCGGCAGCCAGCAGGGCCAGACTGCGCTGGCAGTCGGCCATCCCCTCCCCGCGCACGCCGGCCGCTCGCAGGTCCTCCAGGACGACGCCCTGGGCTGCCAGCTCCGGGGCATAGCCCGCCGCCATTTGCGGCGGGGCGCTGAGAGTGATGGGCTGCAGCACGTGCAGCACGCGCACCTCCGTGCCCTGCGGGGGAAACTGCCCGGCGACGGTCTTCAGCGCTTCTTCGGAAAACTTGGACTCATCCACCGCCAAAAGAATTTTCATGATTGCCTCCAGGTCCGGGGATCCACTGCCTGGCCGAGGCCTGGCGCGAAGAGGGGAATTGCGCGAGGCTTGCGTTGCGGGGCACTTGCCGTCTGCCTGCGGCACACGGCGCACCCACCCCGCAGCGCCCTACCGGAGCGCTCCGGCTCTTCCTTTGTAACCCGGGCGGCCGGAAAAATGCTGTGACCTGGGTCACAGTGCGCTGGTGAGGGGCCAACGGAGTGCCTGCCCCGTGCGATGGCCGCCGTCACTTACCGCGGTGACCCAGGGCACATCGCCCTGGCCCCCGCTCCGCGACCATGGCCATGCTGGGGCCATCGCGGGGCTTTCGCCGGAGCCCGAAAAGAGCGAAAATGAAGAGGCAAGGGCCGGCGGCACGGCGGTTCTCTGCTGTCCCCTCCACGCAGGAACTTACCGTCACGCCTGTCCGGCGCAGGGCCCCGCAGGCGCGATCTGCCCACCGAGGCAGACGCGGAAGATCTTCCAGCCACGCCAGGAGAGACCACCATGCTCACCCCCGCTCGTTTCCAGCTTCTCTTGCAGTTGCCCGCTCCCCTGCTGACCGCTTACGTCAGCACCAAGCCCACCGGGCGCTACCAGCACCGCCTCACCCCGGAATATCTGATCTGGCTGGACAAAGAAGCCAAAGCCATCGCCCTGACCTTGCCGCCCTCCGAGAAGGAACTCTTCCAGGAGCAGCTCGAGCGCACCAAAAACTATCTGCACACCTGGAAGCCGGAAGAGAAGGGCCTGGTGGTCTTTTCCGGAGCGGGGGCCTGGAGGCTCGTGCCCTTGCGCGTGGAAGTGGAAAACGAAGTTCGCTGGGGCCGCCCCGCGCTGACGCAATATTTGCGCCTGCTCAGCGAGAACAAACCCTGCGGCATCGTGGTCGTGGACCGCACGGGCGCACGCTTCCTGCGCTATCGGCTCGGCGAATTGAGCGAGTCCGCCAAGAAGCAGTTCCGCGTGGACATCTCACAATGGAAGAAGCCGGAAGTGGGCCACTTCTCGCGGGCCGGCGGCACCACTGGGGGCACCCGGAGGACCCGCGGCACGCAGCGCGATGTCTTCGCGCATCGCATGGACGCGCGGTACGGCCGCCTGTTCAGCGCCACCGCCAAACAGGCCATGGATCTCTGCGCCCGGGAGGGCCTCGCCGCGCTCTTCCTCGTGGGCTCCGAACGCCTGCTGGAGCCCATCAAGGAATCCTTTCCGCAAGAGTTCCGCTCCCGCGTTGTCTCCATTCCCGAAGACCTCTCCGGCCTTTCCGGGTCCGAGTTGCAGCAGCGCCTTGAGCCGCGCCTCACGGCCTGGTCCCTGCAGCAGGGCTCCGCACTGGTGACCTCGCTCCTCGCGGACGAGGCGGCCACAGTGGTCGGCTTCGACCAGACCCTCGCCCATCTCCAGAAAGGCAAGATCCGCGCCCTCGTGCTCACCCGCGACCTTGACGCCATCCTACATCACTGCGTCGTCTGCAACTGGATGGACCGCTCGGGGGATCCGCGCTGCCCGGTCTGCGGGGGCAAGCGCACCGCAGTGACCCTGCGCGATGTTCTGCCCGGCCTGGCGCACTCCCACAAGGTCGGAGTCGAGGTCGTGAGCGGCGCAGCCGCGGAACGCCTCCAAGCAGAGGGCGGGATGGGCGCCTGGCTCCGCCAGCCCAAGCAGACCCGGCTGCGCCAGCCGGCAAGGCGCGCCAGCTAACGTGGCGCTTCGGAAGTTTCCTGTAATTCGCAACAAGGGGTCAGGGTTTCAGTCCTGACAAGGACATTCGAGCGAGCTGCAGCGAGTTTGCGCGGCAGGTGAACGAAATGCCCTGGGAAACCATTGTGAAATCCGCTCGCGACTGGGCCGTCGCACCCAACCTGCGCGACTACGAGCAGGCCCGCCGCACCTTTTCCTGGGAAGAGGCCCGCCGCGATCTCGACGGTCTGCCCGGCGGCCAGGGCCTAAACATCGCCCACGAAGCCGTCGACCGCCACGCCAACGGTCCGCGCGCCAACTATCTCGCCCTCCGCTGGCTCGGCAAAGACGGCGAATCGCGGGACTTCACCTACAGCGAGCTGCGGGCGCTCAGCAGCCGCTTCGCCAACGTCCTGCAGAAGCTCGGCGTGAACAAAGGCGAGCGCGTCTACGTGCTCGCCGGGCGCATCCCCGAACTCTACATCGCCGCACTGGGGGCTTGGAAACACCGCGCCGTTTTCTGCCCGCTTTTCTCCGCCTTCGGCCCCGAACCCATCCGCGCCCGCCTGACCATCGGCCGCGCCAAACTCCTGCTCACCACCCAGTCGCTCTACGAGCGCAAGATTAAAGCCTTGCGCCCCGCGCTGCCGTTCCTCGAACACATTCTCCTGATCGGCGACGATCACCAGCCCACCAGCGTTCCGGACACCGCCGACTATCACCGCCTGATGGAAAGTGCCGGAACGTCCTACGCCATCCAGCCCACCGCCCCCGAAGATACCGCGCTGCTGCATTTCACCAGCGGCACCACCGGCACTCCCAAGGGCGCGGTGCACGTCCACGGCGCGGTCGTCGCCCACCACATCACCGGCAAGCTGGCCTTGGACTTCCACCCCGAGGACATCTTCTGGTGTACCGCCGATCCCGGCTGGGTCACCGGCACCTCCTACGGCATCATCGCCCCACTCACCAACGGGCTCACCAGCATCGTTGACGAAGGGGACTTCGACGCCCAGCGCTGGTATGCCATTCTGCAGTCCCAGAAAGTAAGCGTCTGGTATTCCGCTCCCACCGCCATCCGCATGCTCATGAAGACCGGCGCCGAGATCGCCCGCCAGTATGACCTGCGCGCCCTGCGCTTCCTCGCCAGCGTCGGCGAGCCGCTCAATCCCGAAGCCGTGGTCTGGAGCAGGGAAGTCTTTGGGCTGCCTTTCCACGACAACTGGTGGCAGACGGAAACCGGGGGCATCATGATCGCCAACTTTGCGGCCATGGATATCCGCCCCGGCTCCATGGGCCGCCCCCTGCCGGGCATCGAGGCCGCCATCGTCCGCGGGAGCGACTCCGGCGCGGTCGAGGAGATCCGCGAGCCCGGCGTCCAGGGCGAACTGGCGCTGCGCCCCGGCTGGCCCTCGATGTTCCGGGCCTACTGGGAAGAGCCGGGGCGGTACCAGAAATGTTTCGCCGGCGGTTTTTACCTGACCGGGGACCTCGCCAAGCGCGACCAGGACGGCTATTTCTGGTTCATCGGCCGCAAGGACGACGTCATCAAGACCTCCGGGCACCTCATCGGTCCCTTCGAAGTGGAGAGCGTCTTGCTGGAGCACAAAGCGGTCGCCGAATCCGGCGTTATCGGCAAACCCGATCCCGTGGCCTTCGAGATCGTGAAGGCCTTCGTCGTGCTCCACGAAGGCTACGAGCCCACGGATGTTTTAGAGCGCGAGCTGCTGGGCTTCGCGCGCTCCCGCCTGGGCGCCGCCGTGGCCCCCAAGGAGATCGAGTTCCTCGCCAGCCTGCCGCGCACGCGCAGCGGCAAGATCATGCGCCGCCTGCTAAAGGCCCGCGAACTGGGCCTTCCCGAAGGCGACACTTCCACGCTGGAGACTAGCTGAATGTCCTTTGCTGGTAACTCCGAACGCCCCGCGCCGGACCGCGAACATGCCCTGTTCCTGCTGCGCGAGATGCTGCGCATCCGCCGCTTCGAGGAGAAGGCCGCGGAGATGTACAGCCTGCAGAAGATCCACGGCTTCCTGCATCTCTATATCGGGGAGGAAGCCACCGGCGTCGGGGCCATGCAGGCCTTCACCCCGGAGGACGCCATCGTGGCCACCTACCGCGAACACGGCCAAGCCCTAGCCCGCGGCATTCCCGCCACTGTGTTGATGGCCGAGATGTTCGGCAAGGCCACCGGCTGCAGCCACGGCCACGGCGGCTCGATGCACTTTTTCGACAAAGCGCGCCGGTTCTACGGAGGCTACGCCATCGTGGGCGGCGGCCTGCCGATCGCCGTCGGCCTGGCTCTCGCCGAAAAGCTCCAGAAACGCTCCGGGGTCACGGCCTGTTATTTCGGGGACGGCGCGGTGGCCGAAGGCGAGTTCCACGAAGCGCTGAATCTCGCCGCGCTCTGGAAGCTCCCCGTGGTGTTTCTCTGCGAGAACAATCTCTACGCCATGGGCACGGCGCTGGCCCGGCATCAGGCGCAGACCGACATCAGCGCCAAGGCCGCGCCCTACGGCCTGGCCGCCAGCGCCGTGGACGGCATGGACGTTCTCGCCGTAGAAGCCGCGGCGAAGCAGGCCGCCGATTTCGTGCGCGGCGGAAACGGCCCGTATCTCCTGGAGTTGCGCACCTACCGCTTCCGCGCGCACTCCATGGCCGATCCCGACCTCTACCGCAGCAAGGAGGAAATCGAAGAGTGGAAGAAGCGCGACCCCCTGGCGCTCTTCGAAGCGCGGCTGCGCGCCTGGGGCTTGCTCGACGACGCCGGGCGCGCCCGCCTGGAAGCCGAGGTCAGCGCGGAGATCGACGAAGCCGTGCGCTTTGCCGAGGCCGGGCCGTGGGAGCCCGTGGAGAATCTTCTCGCCGATGTCCAGGGGCCGGTGCAGTCATGAGCAAGATGACCTATCGCGAAGCCGTCCGCGCCGCGCTGCGCAAGGCCCTGCGCAGCGATCCCCGCGTCTTTCTCATGGGCGAGGACGTCGGGCGTTACGGCGGGGCCTTCGCCGTCAGCCACGGCCTTCTCGCAGAGTTCGGCCCGGAGCGCATCCGCGACACCCCGCTCTCCGAATCCACCTTCGTCGGGGCGGGCATCGGGGCCGCCCTCGGCGGCCTGCGGCCCATCGTCGAGATCATGACCGTCAACTTCAGCCTGCTGGCCATGGATCAGATCCTCAACAACGCCGCCACGCTCCGGCACATGTCCGGGGGGCAGCTGAACGTGCCGCTAGTGGTGCGCATGGCCACGGGCGGCGGGCGGCAGATGGCCGCGCAGCATTCCAACAGCCTGGAAGGCTGGTACGCGCACATTCCCGGGATCCGGGTCCTCGCGCCGGCCACCGTGGGCGACGCCTACGGCATGCTCCTCGGCGCGCTGCGCGAGGCCGATCCCGTCTTCATCTTCGAGCACGCCACCTTGTATCCACTCGAGGGCGAAGTGGACGAATCCGCCGAGCCCGCGGAGATCACGCGCGCCGCCGTGCGCCGTTCCGGAGGCGACGTCACGCTCATCACCTACTGCGGCTCGCTTGGCAAAACCCTGCAGGCCGCCGAGCGCCTGGCCCAGGCCGGCATCGAAGCCGAAGTCCTCGATCTGCGCTCGCTGCGCCCGCTCGACACCCCGGCGATCCTGGCCTCCGTCGCCAAAACCCACCGCGCCATCGTCGTGGACGAGGCCTGGCGCACCGGCAGCCTGGCCGCTGAGATCAGCGCGCAGATCATGGAGAAGGCCTTTGACGACCTCGACGCCCCCGTGGCCCGCGTCTGCAGCGCCGAGGTTCCCATGCCCTACGCCAAACATCTCGAGACGGCGGCCCTGCCCAAGGTCGAAGAAATTGTCCGCGCCGCCCAGGAGCTTGTCCCCCGCCATGGCTGAATTCCGCATGCCGCAACTGGGCGCCGACATGAGCGCCGGCAAACTTCTGCGCTGGCGCAAGCAGCCCGGCGACCCCGTGCAACGCGGCGACATCATCGCCGACGTCGAGACCGACAAGGCCGATATCGAGGTCGAAGTCTTTGTCACCGGCGTGATCGAAAAATTCCTGGTGCAGCCCGGAGAGAAGCTCCCCGTCGGCACCGTGCTGGCCTTTATCCGCGAAGAGGGAAAGCCCGCTGCCGCGGAAGCGCCGCCCGTTTTGCCTGTCGCACCCGCTCCCGCTGCCGTCGCACCTGAAATATTTCCTGCGGCCGCAGCCCCCGCGGCGCGCGCGATTCCCGCGGCGGCTGGCGTCGAGCGCCGCCTGCACATCTCTCCCGTGGCGCGCAAAGCCGCGGCGGACCTGGGCATCGATCCCGCCACAGTGCAAGGCAGCGGCCCCGCCGGCCGGATCACTCTGGAAGATATTCAGCGCGCCGCGCAAGCCCGTGGTGCCCAGCCGCCTCCGGAAGCCGCGCCCGACCGCCAGACGCGCCTGCGCCAGGTCATCGCCGCCGCCATGGCCCGCTCCAAGCGCGAGATCCCGCACTATTATCTGAGCACCACCATGGACGTGAGCCGCGCGCTGGCCTGGCTCGCGCAGGGAAATCTCCAACGCTCGGTCGAGGACCGCCTGGTCTACGGCGTGCTGCTGCTCAAGGCCGCGGCGCTGGCCTTGCGTGAGGTTCCCGAGCTGAACGGGTTCTGGCGCGAGGGCCGGGCGGCCCCCTCCGCCGATGTGCATATTGGTGTCGCCATCTCGCTGCGCGGCGGGGGCCTGGTGGCCCCGGCATTGCACCACACCGACCGGCAAAGCCTGGGCGAGCTCATGAAAAACTTCCGCGATCTCGTGCAGCGCGCGCGCGCCGGCTCCCTGCGCAGCTCCGAGCTGAGCGACCCCACCTTCACGGTTACCAGCCTCGGCGAGCAGGGCGTGGAATGCGTCTTCGGCATCATCTATCCGCCGCAGGTCGCCATCGCCGGCTTCGGCAAGATTGTCGAGCGCCCGTGGTCGGCCGAAGGCCAGATCGTCTCCCGCCCGCTGCTCACCGCCACGCTGTCCGGCGATCACCGCGTCAGCGACGGCCACCGCGGCGGGCTCTTTCTCGCCGCCGTCGACCGCCTTCTGCAGGAGCCGGAGAAGCTATGAGCAAAGACGAAATCCGCGCCACCGTGCTCCGCGTGCTCGGCCAGATTGCGCCGGAAGCCGACCTCACCCAGCTCAACCCCACCCGCCGCCTCCGCGACCAACTGGACATCGACTCCATGGACCTGCTCAACTTCGTCATCGGGCTGCACAAGGAATTGCACGTGGAAATCCCCGAGGCCGACTACCCCAAACTGGCCACGCTCCAGGGTTGTGTGGATTATCTTGCGGGTTTCAGCGGTCGCCCGTAGCGGTTTGTGACTTTTCGGGCTGCGTCCCTTCCTGGTCGTCGAGCAGCAGGAGCGAAGTGTCCACCTCGCGCAGCAGCAGCTGGAGCGTGTCCGGCTTGAAGAAACGCGTCTTGCCCGCCAGCACCAGCACCCCGGCCTCTTCCGACTTGATCGCGCGCAGCAGCCCCGCTTCATCGCGCGGATACACCGCGCGGAAGCGCACCTGCAAGCCCTGCTCTCTCAGCAGCGCCCCCGCCTGCCCCTGCAAACGCCGCGCACTCTCCGCGTCTTCCGCAAACAGCAACACCACCACCTTCCCGCATCCCGCTTCCGCGAATTCCGCCGCTACACGCACGGCGTGGTGCGCCGCCGCAGACCCGTCAAAACAAACCAGCACCGGCAGACTCAGCACGAGCCCGCGATCCGAGAGCAGCAGCACCGGCATGGTTATGGCCGCCGCCGTCTGGGCCGTCGAGCCAATCCGCGATTTTAGCGAAGACGACCAGCCACACCGCCCCAGCGTCAGCAGGTCCACTCCCGCGGCCGCCGCCAGCACTTCCACCGCCACCTGTCCGCGCACGATCCGGAACGACCACTCGACCTGCGCGCCTTCCGCCGCCGCGGCCAGGGCCTTGCGCGCCTGTTCCGCCTGCGCCCGCAGCTTCTGCTCCATCCTCGCGCGGTCCAGCGGGGCCTGCCGCGCGGTCAAATACTGCACCTCGCGCGCCAGCGGCGAATCCGCCAGCCGCAGCAGGTCCACGTCTTCCACGAACAGCCCGAGCAGCTCCGCTTCCATGCGCGCCGCCAGCTCCACCGCAGCGCGCAGCGCGGCCAGGCTGTGCGGCGAAGCATCCAGCGCCACGAGAATGCGCCGGATCGCCGCCATGCTGCGCGGCTCGCTCACGCCTCGCCCTCCGTTTTCTGCCGCGCCACCGCGGCCAGACGTTTCTCCGCCAGTTCGATCAGCCGCGCTTCCACCCGCTGGTTCACGCTGCCCTCGGGAAATTTCCCGCCCGCGTCGCGCTGGCCCGCGGCAACTCCGGTGAGAATCTCGATCCCCTGATCGATGTTCTCCACGGAGTAGATCTGGAATTTTCCCGCGGCGACCGCGTCCACCACTTCCTGGCGCAGCATCAGGTGCCGCACATTGGACGCGGGGATCAGCACGCCCTGCTCCCCCGTGAGCCCGCGGGCCTTGCACAGATCGAAGAAGCCCTCGATCTTCTCGTTCACCCCGCCGATGGCCTGCACCTGCCCGTGCTGGTTCACCGAACCGGTCACCGCCAGCGCCTGGCGGATGGGCGCTCCGGAAAGCGCGGAGAGCAGCGCGTAGAGTTCCGCCGAGGACGCGCTGTCGCCCTCGACCGCACCGTAGGACTGCTCGAACACCAGGCTGGCCGAGAGCGAGAGCGGCCGGTCCTCCGCATAGCGCGCCCCCAGAAAACCGGAAAGAATCAGCACGCCCTTGGAGTGAATGGGTCCGCCCAGCTCGACCTCCCGCTCGATGTCGATCACCTCGCCCTTGCCCAGGCGCACCCGCGCCGTGATGCGCGTGGGATGCCCGAAGGCATACTGGCCCAGTTCGATCACCGACAGCCCGTTCACCTGGCCCGCGCGCTCGCCCGCCGTGTCAATCAGCAGCGTGCCCTTGAGCACCGCCTCCTGCAGCCGCTCACGCACCCGGTCGGCGCGGTGAATCTGCGCGTCGATGGCCCGCTGCACGTCCGCGGCGCGCACCGCCGCCTGGCCCGCTTCCCGCGACCAGTAGTCGGCTTCGCGCAGCAGGTCCACCAGGCTGCGCCGGTGCGTCAGCAGCTTTTCGGAATCCCCGGCGGCGCGCGAGCTGTGCTCCACCACGCGCGCCACCGCTGGCGCGGCGAAGGGCAGCAGCTTCTCCTCGCGCGCGATGGTCCCGATCAGGCGGGCATAGAGCTGATCGTTCCCCCCGCGCTCCATGTGCTCCTCGAAATCCGCCCCCACCTTGAAGAGCTCGTTGAATTCCGGGTCGTACGCGCTGAGCAGGTAGTACAGCAGCCGCTCCCCCAGCAGCACCACCTTCACCTGCAGGGGAATCGGCTTGGGCTGCAGCGACACCGTGCTCACCAGGCTGAGCATCTGCCCCAGCGATTCGATGCGCATCTCCCCCGAACGCAGCGCGCGCTTCAGGCCTTCCCAGGCATACGGCTGCAGCAGTACCTTGTAGGCGTCCAGAATGAGATATCCGCCGTTGGCCCGGTGCAGCGCCCCCGCACGAATCAGATTGAAATCCGTGGACAGCGCCCCCATCTGCGCCATGTATTCCACCTGCCCCACCAGGTTCTGATAGGTGGGGTGATCCGGCGCGACCACCGGCGCGCCGTGGTTGCTGCTGTGATCGATCACCAGATTGACCTGGTAGCGGCGCAGAAACATCGAGCCCTTGCCCACATGCGGCTGCGAGATGCCCATCAGCGCCGCCAAGGGGTGTTCCGGCGGGCTCAGGAACTGGTCGGCGTTCACTATCACGTCCTGCTGCATGGCCTTCAGGTGGGCCACCACTTCCGGCAGATCCAGGTAATTCTTCTGCAGTTCGTCCAGCAGATGCCCCACGGCGAAGATGGTCACTTCGCGGTTCAGCTCGCGGATCTTCTCCCGCCGCTCTTTCTCCCACAGCGGCACCTGCCGCAGCACTGCCTCCAGCCTCTCCTGCAGTGCGGCGATCTGCTTTTCAATCCGATTCAGCTCCGTTTCGGGGAGCCGCCGCATGTCCTCCGCTCCCAGCACTTCGCCCTTGCGCGTGGGCGCCAGCACGATGCCCGTCGGCGTCCGCAGCACCGCAATGCCTTTGGTGTCGGCATCGTGCTGGATCTCGTCAAAGGCCTTTTCCTGGCGCTCCTTGCTCTCCTGGTCGATCACCTGCTTTCGCGCCCGGTAGCTCTCGCTCTCGAAGACCGAGGGGATCACCGACTGCAGGTCCTCCAGCAGCCGCTGCACATCCTGGTGCAGCTTGGCGCCGCGTCCCGGCGGGAGCTGCAGCGCGCGCGGCTCCTCCGGATGCCCGAAGTTGTTGACGTAGCACCAGTCCGGCGGCGTGGGCTCGTTGGCCGCCTGCTGCTCCAGAATCCGCCGCACCGTCGAGTATTCCCCCGTGCCCGGCGACCCCAGGAGGAAGAGATTGAAGCCCTGGCGGCGGATGCCGATGCCGAAGCGCACCGCTTCCACCGCACGCTCTTGGCCGATAATTTCGGTGAGCTCTTGGAGTTCGGCCGTCGTCTGAAAAGAAAACTGCCCGGGATCACAGCGGCGGAAAAGCAACTCCGGGGGCAACGCTTGTGGGTTCTTCATCGTGCCATTCCTTAGAAATGGGCTCTCTCGTATTGGCTCACGCTGGTCCAGACGGGAGTTCAGCGCTTCCCCGGAAAAGAATCTTCCGATGGTCAGGATGCGGGCCGGACAGGGTCCGGCCCGCAGGAACTTCAGGTCACGCGCGCTTCAGCTATGCACCGCCTGCGGCACCTGCCGCTGGGTGATGGCCTGGAAAATATGCACCACCTCTTCGCTGGAGAGCTCCGGCCTTTTCCCGTAGCCCGCGGCCTCGGCGTGCAGGACGACATCGTCCATAGAGACCACTCCCACCAGCGTGCCAGTTGCACTGATCACCGGGAGACGCCGCACCCGCCCATCTTTCATCGTTTCCAGCGCCCGGTGGATGTCCTCCTCCGGCCTGCAGGAGAAGATCTTCCGGACCATTACTTCACCGACGGTGATTTCCCCGGACAGCTTCCCCCGCGTGCCCAGGGCGATGCAAATGTCCCGGTCGGTGATTACGCCGGCGACTTTGCCGTCGCTTCCCACCACCGGGAGAAATCCGCAGTTCGCATTCCACATCAGTTCCGTCGCCGACCCGAGATTGGTCTCCGGCTGGCAGTAGTACGGCGTTCCCATCATTACGTCTTTCACTTTCATGGCAGTTCTCCTTTCTACGTTGCTTCCCTTTGTAAGCTATGTTCCCGGATGATCTCTACCGAACACGCAGCGTGCAGGGCCACCGTCTCCGAAACGCTGCCCATGGTCAGGCGGTCGAACCCCCGCTTCCCGTGGGAACCCAGCACGATCATCCGGGCATGCCACTTCTCCGCTTCGTTCAGAATCGCCTGGGAAGGCATCTCCCAGAGAACGGGCACTTCCGTGCTCACCTTCAACCCCTTGCCGGAAAGAATCGTTTCCCCCTCGGCTGCGTAGGCCCGTGCATGTTCCATCTCCGATTTGTTGACCTCTTCGATCTCCGCGGCGTCGAAGTAAGGAAATTCCTGCAGCGGCAGCACCAGTTCCGGCACTGCCAGCACCTTCACTTCGCTCCCCTGCGGCCACGGCCGGCTGGCCACCGAGCGCAGCGCCGCCGCGGAAAACGCCGAGCCGTCCGTGGCCACCAGGATCTTCATCTTGGCGTCCTTCCCTCCATCTCCCTCCTTGGCGCGCGCCCGGACAATCTCCACCGAGCACGGCGCGCGTCGCAGCGCCGCGCGGGCCGTGCTCCCCAGAAAAAAGCGCGCCATGTTGCCGTGCCCGTGCGATCCCACCAGCAGCAGGTCCGCCTCCCAGCCCGCGGCGTACCCGCTGATCGCCCGCCGCGGATTTCCCAGGATCACGTCCGTGTAGCATTTCCAGCCCGCTTTCTCCAGGCTCTCCGTCGCGCTCTGGAGCTGGCTGCGCGCCGCGGCTTTTGCTTTTTCCAGCAGCAGGGGCGCTTTCGCAAATCCGTACGGATCCACCACCGTCAGCAGGGAAAAATTCGAGCCTGCAGGCCACGGCCGCGCCGCTGCTTCCTGCAGGATGGCCGCCGCAGACGGGGTTGCATCCAGTGCAATGAGGACTCTCATGAATTTCACTCCTTGCTGCGTCGCGTGCGCTGCGCCCGCCGGCAGTCCGGAGAGAGTCCCGCGGGAGCGGCAGGGTTTCGGGCGGCGACCGGACGAAGGGCTATGTTTTCCGGTGCCTTGGTGATTGCGTATTGGCCGATTCGGCCTCGGTCATCCGCAGGATCTTTCCTCCGCCGGTTGCGCTGGCGGACTGCTCCTGCGTGTCCATGACGGGAATCCCGCGAATCGCAAGCTCAGCCATACGGCTCGTTCCTGGTCTTCTCGGGTTTGTACCGCGCAGGAAGGGGGCCCTCATCTTACACGATTTCTACCGGCAAGTTCACTTATCCCCCGTACTTATTGTGAGTCGCCGCCGAGCAAAGGTGCAGTGCGCCAGGTCACAACTTCGCCCGCTGCGCGTCACGGAGTCTACCGCGTTTCCGCGGCGAAGGGGGAGAGCGATGACCGGAGAGCTATAAAAAGAGGAAAAATCCGATAATCATGCTGCACAATAGTGCATTTCCGGAAAGAAGCGTTTCTTGAATCCTTGCAGCCAGACCCTTTAGATTTAATTAACTATATTTAGAATCTGTTATATACATCTAATTTGTAAACCAGAAAAGTGGCCGGAAGAGGACTATCGCTTCTATTCTAGCTTGACGATATAGCCCATGCATGCATTATACTGCACGCTCATTGCGACTCCATAGCTATGGCCACTAAACTCAACTCTGGTGAACTGGCTGCACACCTTGGTGCGCCAGCCGATTCCGAAAGTGCGTTTCTCCTGTTCCTCGGCAGGCATGTGCGCGGAGTGCGCGCCCGCCGCGGCATGACCCGCAAAATGGTGGCCAAGGAGGCCGACGTTTCCGAACGCCACCTGGCCCAACTGGAAGCCGGCGAAGGCAACGTCTCCGTCGTCCTCCTGCGGCGCATCGCCCTGGCCCTGAACGTCTCCCTTGTCGAGCTGTTCGCTCCCGAAACGGAAGAGTTTTCCGAGAAGCGGATGATCCAGGAGTTTCTCGAACATCTTCCGAAACACCGCTTGGAGGAGATCCTCGGCCGGCTCACCCACAGCATCCGGCTGGAAGAGAAACGGCGCAGCGAGCACATCGCGCTCATCGGCCTGCGCGGCGCGGGAAAATCGACGCTGGGCAGCCGGCTGTCCCAGGAGCGGAACGTCCCCTTCATCGAGCTCGATCGAGAGATCGAAAAAGAGACGGGCATGCCGCTGGACGAGATTTTTTCCCTCTACGGGCAGGCCGGCTACCGGCGCATCGAAAAGCGCGCCTTGAAGCGCGTGCTGCAGGAGCAGCCCAGCGCTATCCTCTCCGTTGGCGGAGGCGTGGTCTCCGAAAAAGAGACCTACGAATATCTGCTGGCCCACTGCTACACAGTCTGGGTGAAGGCCCAGCCCGAAGAGCACATGGCGCGGGTGGTCGCCCAGGGCGATTTCCGGGCCATGGCCGAGAACGACGAAGCCATGGAAGACCTGCGGAGCATCCTGGAAGCCCGCGAGCCGCTCTACCGCAGGGCCGATCTGCAGCTCGATACTTCCGGGGAAGACGTCGAACAGAGTTTTCAGAAATTGAAGCTAGCACTGCAAACCGAGTTTGCCTAGGAGATTACCGTGGACGCAGCATTTGCTCAGGAAGCGCAGGCCAAATTCGATCCGGTGGACTACCAGACCGACCCCGCGCGCTACAAGCACTGGCGCCTGGCGTTCGACGGCCCCGTGGGCACGCTCACCATGGACGTCAACGAAGAGTGCGGCATCCGCCCGGGCTACAAGCTCAAGCTGAACTCCTACGACCTGGGCGTGGATATCGAGCTGCACGACGCCCTGCAGCGGATCCGCTTCGAGCATCCGGAGATCCGCTCCGTGGTCCTGAGCAGCGCCAAGAACCGCATCTTCTGCTCCGGCGCCAATATCTACATGCTGGGGCTTTCCTCGCACGCCTGGAAAGTGAACTTCTGCAAATTCACCAACGAAACGCGCAACGGCATCGAAGACGCCAGCGCGCACTCCGGCCTCAAGTTCCTGGCCGCTTTGAACGGCACGACCGCCGGGGGCGGCTACGAGCTGGCCCTGGCCTGCGACGAAATCGTTCTGGTGGACGATCGCTCTTCCGCCGTCAGCCTGCCCGAGGTTCCCCTGCTGGGCGTTCTCCCCGGCACCGGCGGCCTGACCCGCGTGACCGACAAGCGCAAAGTCCGCCGGGACCATGCCGATATTTTCTCGACCACCCCGGACGGCCTGCGCGGCCAGCGCGCCAAGGACTGGCGCCTCGTGGATGAGGTGGTCAAGACCCAGCAGTTCGCCGAGCACATCAAACAGCGCGCCGTGCAACTTGCGGCACAAAGCGACCGCCCGGCGAACGCCAAGGGCGTGCCGCTCGCGCCGTTGCAGCGCACCGCCGATGCCACGGGCCTGCACTATGAATACGTCGACGCCCAGATCCATCGCGAAAGCCGCACGGTCACCATCACCGTGCGCGCCCCGGAGAGCGTCACCGAAGACACCGCCGAGAAGGCCGTTGCCGCGGGCGCGCGCTGGTGGCCCCTGCAGATGGCCCGCGAGCTGGACGACGCCATCCTCAGCCTGCGCACCAACGAACTCGAGCTGGGCTTGTGGATTTTCAAGACCGCCGGAAATTCCGAAGCGGTCCTCGCCACCGACGATTTCCTGCTGAAGCATCAGGACCACTGGTTCATCCGCGAGGTCCTGGGCATGATGCGGCGCACGTTCGCCCGCCTGGATGTCACCGCGCGCTCTCTGTTTGCCGTGGTGGAGCCCGGCTCCTGCTTCGCCGGCACGCTGCTGGAACTGGCGCTGGCCGCCGACCGCGTCTACATGCTGGATGCGCAGGAAGGCGACACCGGCTCGCTCACGCTCTCGCGCATCAATTTTGGCGCCCTGCCGATGGTGAATCACCTCTCACGCCTGGCCGCGCGCTTCTACCAGGACGAGCAGCAGCTCAGCGCTCTGCGCGCCCTGGCCGGCAAGAAACTTTCCGCGCGCGAAGCCGTAGACGCCGGCCTGGTCACCGCCGCGCCCGACGATCTGGACTGGCAGGATGAGCTGCGCCTGGCCATCGAGTCCCGCGTCGCGCTCTCGCCCGACGCGCTGACCGGCCTCGAAGCCAATCTGCGCTTCGGCCTGCCGGAAACGCTGGAGACGCGCGTGTTCGGGCGCCTCTCCGCCTGGCAGAACTGGATCTTCATCCGCCCGAATGCCGTGGGCGCCAGCGGCGCCCTGAAGGTCTACGGCACGGGCGCCCCGGTGAAATTCAACTGGGAAAGAGTTTAGGAGTCTTTTGAAAAACCGGCATTCCGAGCGAAGCGAGGAACCGCGCTTCGCTGGTCAAAATTCAACAGGGAGATGGCGATGATCGATTACACCGAGAAAATTCCCAACAACGTGGACCTGGGCCGCGACCGCGTACTGCAGCGCGCCCTCGAGCACTGGCAGCCCGCCTACATGGGCTGGTGGTACGACATGGGCCCGAGCGAGAGCCACAATTACGAAGTCTATCTGCGCACCGCCATCAGCGTGGAGCCCGATGGCTGGGCCAAGTTCGGCTACGTGCGCATGCCCGATTACCGCTGGGGCATCTTCCTGCAGCCGCGCGACCCCAATCGCCTGGTCAATTTCGGCACGCACAAGGGCGATTCCGCCTGGCAGGAAGTCCCCGGGGAATACCGCTCCGCGTTGCGCCGCATCATCGTCACCCAGGGTGACACCGAGCCCGCGTCCGTCGAGCAGCAGCGCATGCTGGGCATGTGCTGCCCCTCGCTCTACGACCTGCGGAATATTTTTCAGGTCAACGTCGAGGAAGGCCGGCACCTGTGGGCCATGGTCTATCTGTTGCACCGCTACTTCGGCCGCGACGGCCGCGAGGAAGCCGAAGCCCTGCTGGACCGGCGCTCCGGCGACGCCGACAATCCGCGCATTCTGGGGGCCTTCAACGAGCCCACGCCGGACTGGCTGGCTTTCTACATGTTCACTTTTTTCACCGACCGCGACGGCAAGTTCCAGCTCAGCGCCCTCGCCGAATCCGGTTTCGATCCCCTGGCGCGCACCTGCCGCTTCATGCTCACCGAGGAAGCCCATCACATGTTCGTGGGGGAAACCGGCGTCGGGCGCATTCTCCAGCGCACCTGCGAAGTGATGCGCGAACACAAGGTGGAAACTCCCGCGGACGTGCGCGCCCTGGGCGTCATCGATTTGCAAACCATCCAGCGCTACCTCAACTTTCATTACAGCGTCACCATCGACCTCTTCGGCTCCGACGCCTCCTCCAACGCCGCTACCTACTACACCACCGGCCTCAAAGGGCGCTACGAGGAGACCAAGCTCACCGACGATCACATCCTGAGCGATGCCGCCTACCCCATCTTCGAGGTCACTGGAAACAAGATCGTGGAACGCCAAGTGCCCGCGCTCACCGCCATCAACGAGCGCCTGCGCGACGACTATATCGGGGAGATTCAGGCCGGCGTGGACCGCTGGAACAAAATCATCGAGAAGACCGGCGTGGCCTTCCGCCTCACCCTCCCGCACAAGGGATTCCACCGCGCCATCGGCAACTTTGCCGGCCACTACATCAGCCCCGACGGGGAAGTCCTGAGCCAGGAAGCGTGGACCGACCGCCAGCACAAGTGGCTGCCCAGCCAGGAGGATTTTGCCTTCGTGCAGTCGCTGATGACCGGCCGCGTCGTCGAGCCCGGCAAATTCGCCAACTGGATCGCCCCGCCGATCCGCGGCATCAATAGCCAGCCGCTGAACTTCGAGTACGTGCGCTTCAATTGACCGGGGAATTGCCGCTCGCTGGCGGAGAAGGTGGTGCGGGAGAAGGGATTTGAACCCCTATGGCCTTGCGGCCGCCAGCTCCTAAGGCTGGTGCGTCTGCCAGTTCCGCCACTCCCGCGCCGCAAAAGACACTATACCGGGATTCGACGGCGATTCTCCAGTGTCTAGCGCGGCCTCCGTGCGCAGCGCGCGGCGGCCAGGGAGAATCCCGTCAGTCCAGTTGCTTGCCGAGCGTTTCCGGCAGGGTGAGCGTGAGCAGCGCGGCCACGAAAAACGCTCCGGCCTGCAGAAAAAACGCGGGGCCCAGACCGTAGTGTTTGGCGAGCGCGCCCACGGCGAAGGGCGCGGCGGCGGAGAGGCCGCGGCCGATGTTGTAGCTGAGGCCCATGGCGGCGGCGCGAATCTCGCCGGGAAAGATTTCGCTGGCGATGGCCGCATAACCGGAAAAGAAGCCGGTGCCGAAGAAGGCTACCAACGGCCCCAGCACGAGCAGCCAGAGCGGGCTGCGCGTCATCCCGTAGAGCGGCACCAGCATCGCCGCAACCAGCAGATAGGTGAAATACGGTTTTCTCCGTCCATAGGCGTCGGCGAAGAAGCCGAACATCGCGTACCCCAGCCATTTCCCGAAAGTCAGCACCAGAAAAAAGCTGGTGGTCTTGACCAGGCTCAAGCCGCGCCCGCCCTGCGCCACCGGCAGCGAGAGATACGCCGGAATCCACGTAAACAGGCCCCAGTAGCCGAACATCCCGCAGGTGTTCATGGCCGTGGCCAGGATCCCGTTGCGCAGAACCTTGCCGCGCAGCAGAGACCACGGCGACGTTTTCTGCCGCGGCGCTTTTTCCCGCTGCAGCCACACTTCCGGCTCCGGCACGCGCCGCTGAATCCAGAAGACCAGCAGGGCCGGCAGCACCCCGACGAAAAAGACCGCGCGCCAGCCGAAATGCGGGAGCACGAAGGCCACCACCAGGGCGGCGATGGCCTCGCCGATGGCGTAGGCCGACTGCATCAGGCCGAGCGCTTTGCCGCGATGCGCCGGGCGCCAGGTCTCCGCGATTAGCGCCGCTGCGGTGGTCCATTCGCCGCCCATGCCCAGGCCGAGGAGAAAACGGAACACCGCGAGTTGCGGCACGCTCTGCGAGAAGCCGCAGGCCGCGCTGGCCAGCGAATAGATCAGGATGGAGATCATCAGCGCGCGCGTGCGCCCGATGCGGTCGGCCACCACGCCGAAGAGAAATCCGCCGAGCGCCGAAGCCACCAGGGTCAGCGAATTCAGCAATCCCGCGGTGGCCTTGTCCATGCCGAAATTGCGGATCAAGTAGGTCAGGACCAGCGAGTACAACATCACGTCCATCGCGTCCAGCATCCAGCCCAGTCCGCCGGCGAAGAGCGAGCGGCGCTCCGCGGTGGTGACGTCCGCGATCCAGGAAAGATCGAAAACGCCGCGCGGTGTCTCTGCTGCGGGTGCGGATGGTGTCGGTGCTGCGGGTCCGGCAGGCACGTTGCTCATGCGCAGGTGTGCTCCATGACGTGGCCCCGATTGTAGCGGAACCCGCACCGCTGCGGTACGGAATGAGGCGGCGAGCTTGCGGCATTTCCGGCTGAGAAGAAAGGCGAGAAGACAGCACCGTAAAGCGCATGCCAGGTTGCACAGATTTCAGTTTGTATCGTTCGCTTCCGCAGGCACAGGCTGAAGCCTGTGCTGCTCGAGCTTCTGGGGCTCTTCCTCTTTCTTCGTTTCGGCTGCACAATCTCTCATCTGCAGATGACCCACAAATTTGATGCGGTGATCCTGGGCGCGGGGGCGGCGGGGCTGCTGTGCGCGGTGGAGGCGGGCAAGCGCGGGCGGCGCGTGGCGGTGCTGGAGCATGCCGAGCGGGCGGGGAAGAAGATCCTGATCTCCGGCGGGGGGCGCTGCAATTTCACCAACCTGCACTGCCGGGCGGAAAATTTTCTCTCCGCGAACCTGCACTTCGCGAAATCGGCGCTGGCGCGGTACACGCCGGCGGACTTCATTGCGCTGGTGGAAAAGCACGGCATCCCCTGGCACGAGAAGACGCTGGGGCAGCTCTTCTGCGACCGCTCGGCGCAGGACATTCTGGACATGCTGGAGGCGGAATGCCGGGCGGCCGGTGTGCAGATATTTCTGCAGAGCCGGATCCGCGAGGTGCGGCGAGCGACTGAATTCGTAGTGCGCACCGACGCGGCGGAATTCCGCGCGCCGGCGCTGGTGGTGGCCACGGGCGGGCTCTCCATCCCGAAGATGGGAGCGAGCGGGATGGGCTACGAGCTGGCGCGGCAATTCGGGCTGAAGATCGTGCCGACGCGGCCGGCACTGGTGCCGCTGGTGCTCGGTGGCAAAGACCGCAGCCGGTACTGCAATCTGGCGGGGGTCTCGGCGGAAGTGGTCGCGGGCACGGATGGCCACGCGTTCCGGGAGAAGATGCTGATTACGCACCGCGGGCTGAGCGGGCCGGCGATCCTGCAGATTTCGTCGTATTGGGAGAAAGGCAAGCGCATCCGCATCGACCTGGCGCCGGAACGCGAGGTGACGGCGGCGATCCGCGAAGGGCAGGCGCGCAACATGGCCGCGGCGCGCTCTGCGCTCCAGGGAGTGCTGCCGAAGCGTTTTGCAGAGCGCTGGCTGGAGCTGCACAAGCCGCGGGCCTGGACGAACGAAGCGCTGGCGGAGCTCGAGCAGCAGGTGCACGAATGGACGCTTGCGCCCACGGGCACCGAGGGCTACGAAAAAGCCGAGGTCACCGCGGGCGGAGTGGACACCGAGGAGCTGTCGAGCAAGACGATGGAAAGCCGGAAAGTGCCGGGGCTGTTTTTCATCGGCGAGGTTGTGGACGTCACGGGGCAGCTCGGCGGCTTCAATTTCCAATGGGCCTGGGCCTCCGGCGCGGCCGCGGGGCGGGCTCTATGACTTTTGCGCGGAGCCGCGGATCGCAAACAACGGGGCAGGCGCGAACTTGCTCACGCAGATAGTTTTACTTCGCTGATCTGGATGGTGGGCTGGGTGTTGGTGTAATTCGGCACGTCCGCCTGAATGGCCGGGGTATGGGGACCGAACGACGCCTGGACGGCCTCCACCGACTCGAATATGAAGTGGGCCATTGCCAGATAGGCCGGCGGCAATCCGGGCCCCGGCCCGCCGAGACCCTGCTCCACCGAATAACTCTTGATGGCCGGGCCAACATTGCGAAGGACCATCGGTATGTGCCGATTGCAGTAGTAAGCCATGTCGAAGGTGCTGCCCGGAGTGTTTGGATACATCACGCTGAGTTTGATCACTGTGTGCGTCTCCTGAATGGCCGTTAAATTAGCATGATCTCAGCCTTTTTTCTCTTCCAGTTGGGCCCAGCGGGCGTAGAGGGCATCGACGGCGCGCTGGGCTTCTTCCAATTGGAGGCAGGCGGCGTGCAGGCGCGGGGCGTCGCTCATGATGGCGGAGTCTTCGAGAGCGGCGTGCTTGGCGTGGAGATCCTGCTCGGCCTCGGCGATGCGCTGTTCCATGGCGGCGAATTCGCGGGCTTCCTGATAGGAGAGTTTTTTCTTCGCGGCGGCTGGAGGTGACGTTGGCACGGCGGGAGAGGGCCGGGTTGCGGATGGTTGCGTGGAAGCGGTCTGTTTCTGCTGCGACTCCTGCCACTCCTCCCACTGCAAGTAGTCGGCAAAGCGCTCCGCGCTACCCAGGCCGTCGAGGCCGAGGACCACGGTCGAGACGCGGTCGAGCATGTAGCGGTCGTGGGTGACCAGCACCAGCGCGCCGGGATACTCGAGCAGACTCTCTTCGAGAATTTCCAGCGTGGGGATGTCGAGATCGTTGGTCGGTTCGTCCAGGAGCAGAACGTCGGCGGGCTGGAGCATAAGCTGGGCGATCAGCACGCGGGCGCGCTCGCCGCCGGAAAGTCTCCCCACGGGCGTCTCGAGGTCCCCGGCGGCGAAGAGAAAGCGCGCGGCCCAGGCGGCGACGTGAATCACGCGCTCCTGGTAGATGACCGAATCGCTGTCGGGGGCCAGGGCGCGGCGCAGGGAAACGCAGGGATCGAGCTGGCGGCTCTGGTCGAAGTAAACGATGCGCAGGGGGTCGGCGCGACGGATGGTGCCGGCGGTGGGCTCAAGCTCCCCGCGCAGCAGGCGGAGAAGGGTGGTTTTGCCGCTGCCGTTGGGGCCGACGAGGCCCACGCGCATTCCCGAGGTGACGCTGAAATCGATGTCCTGGAACAGGGTGCGCTCGCCGATGGCGTAGCTCACGCCCTCGAGGGTGATCAGCTGCTTGGTCTTGCGATGGGACGCGGAAAAATCGATGCGTGCGATGACGCTGCGCGTGCGCGCGCTCAGGCCGGCGAGTTCGCCGATCAGCTCGTGGGCTTTGTCGATGCGCGCTTTGGATTTGGTGGTGCGGGCCTTGGGGCCGCGGCGCAGCCATTCGATCTCGGTGTGCACGCGGTTCTCGATGGCCTCCTGGTGCTTGCGCTGCGCGTGGAGGTAGGCCTCCTTGGCCAGCAGGAAGTTGCTGTAATTGCCGCGGACGCGCAGCAGGCCGTCTTCATAGATGCGGTCGAGCTCCACCACGTCGTTGGCGACGTTTTCCAGGAAGTAGCGATCGTGGCTAACGACGACGCAGGCGAACGGCGCGTTCTGCAGCACGCCTTCGAGCCACTCGATGCCGGCGAGGTCCAGGTGGTTGGTGGGCTCGTCGAGCAGGAGAATATCCGGCTGCTGCACGAGGGCTTCAACAATCGCCAGGCGTTTGCGCCAGCCGCCGGAAAGCGCCGCCGCTTCGGCGTCCAGGTCGTTGAAACCGGCGCGGCCCAGCGGTTCGGCCATGCGGGAGAGCCACTCGGCGTGGGGCACGGCGGCGCGTTCGAGGGCGCCCTCGATGACGGAGCGGATCGTTGCGCCCGAAGCAAACTCAGAACTCTGCGTGACGCAGGCGAAGCGGGTGCGCTTGCGGATGGCGATCTCCCCGCTGTCCGGCTTCACGCGGCCGTGGAGAATCTCCAGGAGGGTGGATTTCCCCGAACCGTTGGGGCCGATCACGCCGATGCGGTCGCCTTCGGAAACGGAGAAGGAGAGGTTTTGGAACAGCGGAGCGCTGCCGTATCGCTTCGAAAGTCCCTGGGCATTGATAATCGGAGGCAACGGACGCGGTAATCTCCTGTGGTGTGCTTACACTCAAGAATAGCAGAACTGGCGGCGGAACATCGGAGGGCGCAGCAGGTTAGAACCAATCGCTGCGATAAGCCACCCACCAGCTCACCACGCCGATGGGGAGAGTTGCTACGATAGCCCACCAGAATGGCAAAGCGACATCCGCGACCAGGCCCAGGGCGGTGAAGGCGGTCCAGAAGATCTTCTTTTGCATGTCTTTATTGTAGCCCGGATACACCGGGGTGAGGTGACGGCGATTGCGGAGATTGCTTGCGCCGCACGGGTCTGCTAGGCTGCGCGAAAGTAACGGCGGCGCGGGAGGTGGGCGATGGTGTTCTGCACGAAGTGCGGCGGACAGATGGACGAGCGGGCGGCGTTCTGCCCGCAATGCGGCACGGCGCACACGCCGGGGTCCGGGACCCCGCCTGGGAAAGGAAATGCGGCTGCGGGGAGCCCCGCCGGGGCGCAGGGCGGGCTCTCGGAAAACGCCGCGGCGGCGCTTTCCTACGCGCTGGGCTGGCTCACCGGGATTATTTTTCTGCTGATTGACAAGCGGCCGTACGTGCGTTTTCACGCCGCGCAATCGCTGGTGGTGTTCGGCGTGCTGCACGTGTTTCGCAGCATCCTTGCGGTGCTATTCGGGGTGGGGATTTTTGCCGGGGGGCGGCACCTGCTGGCGCCGGGAGTTCTGGTGCTGCACGTGATCAGCCTGGCCACTCTTCTCCTGTGGATTCTGCTGCTGATCAAGGCGTATCAGGGCGAGAAGTTCCGGGTGCCAGTGGCGTGCGAGATCGCCGACGGCCTGGTGGGGAAATAGGAGCCTGCGCGCGGGCCAAAGCCCGCAGGGCGCGGAGCCGCTGCATCACATGCCGCTGCCGCTGTGCGTGGCGCGCTCGATGTTGTCCGCGATGCGCAGAACCTGAAGAATGAATTCGAGGCCCAGGCGCACGCACAGAATCCAGACGAACAGGCCCGCGATCCCGGCTACGAGCACCAACACAGCCTGCGCCGGCGATTGCTGGTAGGCGGTAACGACCAGAGCGACGACGGTGACGCCTCCGCCGAGGAGCGCCAGGACGTAGAGGAGCTTGACGAGGCGGCGGAGTAGAGACTGTTCGAAGGAAAAGTCGAACAGGCCCACGAAGAAGTTCTGTCCATCCGGCATGATGCCTCCTGAGAAGTGGTTTGGCGGCTGGGTGCCTGAAGATAACTAAAGGGTTTTCGGGGGAGAAGTCAAGCGCGCGGGATGCCGGGAGCAAGGCGTGCCATGCGGCGGGGATACCTGTGGCGCATGGGAGACGGGGCCGTCTTCCGGAGGGACGCCGCGGGCGCTCCGGGTTTCCACTTGACTTTCCTGTTGCCGCCGTCCAGATTAAATAGCTTTGTTCTCTCCGGTGTGACACTCCGGGGGAGGGAAAGGCCATTTCGCGCTCACTATGACTCGGGTTCGGCTCTGTTTCCACGACCGTTGCTTCGACGGCATGGCCTCCGCGGCTCTCTTCTACCGCTTCTACCGCGAGCGTTTCGATGCGCAGGCGGAGTTCCAGTTCACGGGCATGACACACCGCGCGGCGCAGCCCTGGGAAGAGGGGCTGTTCGACGGCGACGAGAACGTCATCGTGGATTTCAAGTACTCGAATTCGCCGCGGGTGACCTGGTGGTTCGATCATCACCAGAGCGCCTTCCTGACGCCGGCGGACGCGGAGCATTTCCGGAAGCGCGGCAGCGGGCACCTGTTCTACGACCCCACGTACAAGTCCTGCACCAAGCTGATCGCCACGGTGGCGCGGGAGAAGTTCGGCTATGACACGGCGCCGCTCGCGGAACTGATTCACTGGGGCGACATTATTGATGGGGCGCAGTATCCGACGCCGCAGTTTGCCGTGGAGCTGACCGAGCCGGCAACGCAACTGGCGCTGGTCATCGAGGCGGCGCCAGAAAACGGGCTGCCGGCGCGGCTGATTCCGGAGGCAGCCTACCGGCCGCTGGCGGAGGTGGTGAAACTGCCGCTGGTGGCGCAGCATCTGGGCCCGCTGCTGGAGCGGCACCGCAAATCCATCGAGGTGCTGCGCGAGCGCATTGATGCGCGCGACGGCGTGATTTTCTTTGACGTGAGCGATCTGGACCTGGAGGGCTACAACAAGTTCATTCCCTACCTGCTGCATCCGGAATGCACGTATTCGGTGAGCGTGAGCGCGTCAGCGGTGCGCTCCAAGGTGTCGCTGGGGTCGAATCCGTGGATTCCCGGCGGGGTGGACCAGAATTTGGCGTCGCTGGCGGAGAAATTCGGCGGCGGCGGACACCCCAAGGTGGCGGCGATCTCTTTCGAGCCGGGCGACCTGGCGCGGGCGCGGGAAGTGGCCGCGGAAATTACCGTCCAGCTACGGCGCAAGTAAGGGCCGAGCGCCGATTCGACAAAAGCAGCGTTCCCATGTAAAATTTTTTAAGGTTTTTGCCATCAGTGGGCCGGTAGCTCAATGGTAGAGCAGCTGACTCTTAATCAGCGGGTTGCAGGTTCGAGTCCTGCCCGGCTCACCACTGATTTTCAATAACCGCCGAAAATGCAATCAGTTGACCCTGTGTGGCTCCTCCGGGCCAGAAGCTGATTTGGGAACATCTGGGAACAAAACCCCTGCGACTCGCTCGACCGCACGCCGTTGCGAGTCAGGGATTGCATGCATGTAGGTGTTGAGCTTTCTGGGGTTTCACGGAAATTGGAGCGAATTGTTACAGCGAATTCCGTGGCGACAGCGTGGAATAAATGGCTGGCGGAGTGTATTTCTGATGCGAATTTGGGCTTATCGAACCGCCCGATGACAGCTACGCTCGGCTAAGGGTGACTAAGGTATCAGCTTGTGACACATTACGTCAGGGCCACCCGTCCAATCAGCCGGTCGTGCGTGGCTTATTGGGATTGAGCTTAGCTAGTACAGGCTAGTGCAGGCGCTGAAGCGCAGCAAGGGTCGTCGCCGCATTTTTCTTGTTGGCAGAGTCAGTCGTTCCTCCGCAATGGCGGGAACGTTAGTCGATGGTTAGTTGCGGCAAAATATAATATACCTTTTGAAATTCATTGTGAAATAGGCTAGCGGGGACGACTGCGTCGCTTGTCAAATAGCGGGGATCATCCTGGGATCGCGATCTGGATGCTCCATTGCCACGAGTCGACTGCAGCGGGCTGGTCGGAATGCGAGGTCAAACGTTGAGTAGTGCTCAACAGAAGCGGCGCGAACAAGAACTATTCCACAGCCAGGCATATTTGGCCAGTGTCGTCGAATCTGCGACAGACGCCATCATAACGATTGATTCGAGCCAGAACATCGTTTTGTTCAATGCAGCGGCGGAAAAAATGTTCCGCTGTTCCACCGAGCAGACGCTGGGCAAGCCAATCACGCAGTTCATTCCCCAGAGTTTCCGCAAGCAACATATTGAGTGGGTTCGTGGATTTGGCGAGGGTACGGTCGCATTGCGCCGGATGGGGCCCCTGGGTGAAGTCGCCGGGTTAAGGGCTGACGACAGCCGGTTTCTGGCCGAAGTTTCGATCTCGAAGTGTGCTGTGAATGGGGAATTGTTTTTTACCGCCATCCTGCGTGACATAACGGAGCGGAAGCGGGCCGCAGAAGAGCTTCGTGCCGGGGAAGAGCGGTTTCGAAAGTTGTTCAAGAGCCTGCCCATTCCTACGTATTCCTGGCAGTGGCGGGACGGTGATTTCGTGTTGGTTGATTTCAGCGACGCGGCCGGGGAAGCCACTGCGGGACGGATTTCGACTGTTTTGGGCGCCACGGCTGGGCAGGTCTTCGCCGGGCATTTGGAAATCGCCGAAGATTTGCGCCGGTGCTATGAAGAGAAACACACCATCCGCAGAGAATTCGTATACAAGTTTGCGAGGACGGGACGCATCGCGAATATTGACGCGACGTATGTATTCGTACCCCCGGATATCGTTGTCGCCCACACCTTCGACATCACGGAACGCAAAGCGACAGAGAACACCCTGATCAAGCTGTCGAACGTCGCGGAGCAGACGGCGGATTCCATCATCATCACGGACCGGGACGGAGTGATCGAGTACGTCAACCCCGCGCTTGAAAAGCTCACCGGTTACACCGCTGCAGAGGTTCTGGGGAGAAAGCCGAGCATTCTCAAGTCCGAGAAGATGAACCCGGCTTTTTTTGCCAAGTTGTGGGACACGATCGTGGCAGGAGAGCCATTCCGTGGCGTATTCCTCAATCAGAAAAAGAACGGCGAACTCTATTATGAGGATAAGACAATTTCTCCGTTGAAGAACGAGCAGGGAGAGATTACGCACTTTGTGTCGGTCGGCCGTGACAGGACCGAACAGATGAAAGCTGAAGAAGAGGAGCACCGTCTCCGGACCGCCCTGGAAAACGCCGCGAGAGAGTGGAAACTCACGTTTGATGCGGTTCATTCGGCCATTTTGATCACTGATGCCGAGGGATTGGTCCAGCGGCTCAACCAGGCAGCGCGAGAGCTGCTGGGCCTTAGTTACGATGACGCAATTGGGTGCAACCTAGTCCAGTTTTCACCTGCGGAGCTGTGGGGGGCGGTGAATGCGGTCCTGCTGGAATCCCGAGAGTGGCGCCAGCCCTCTTCCCGGCAAATCCTCGATCCGAAGAGCGGGAAGAGCTGGTATTTGCACGTGAGCCAGTTCATGGACCCTTCCCTGGACAAAGAGCATATGCTCATCACGCTGCGAGACGTCACCGCCCTGGTGGATCTGCAGGAGTCGGTTCGCAGAAGCGAAACGATGTCCGCGATGGGGACGCTTGTGGCGGGCGTTGCGCACGAGATACGCAATCCGCTTTTCAGCATTTCTGCCACGCTGGATGCGATTGAGGCGCGCTTCGGGGTCCGCGCAGAATATGCGGAATACATGAGAAACCTGAGGCATGAACTCAGTCGTCTGAGTGGGCTGATGGAGGAGCTTCTGGACTACGGGAAACCGGCAGGGCTGGACATGGCCGATACGACAATCGAAGCGATTGTGAGCAACGCTGTCCAAACCTGCTGGGTCCTGGCCCGGAAGTACGGGGTGGAGATCGTCTCGCACGTTGGCCCCGATTTGCCCCTGGTCCGGGTCGATGGCCGACGGATAGCCGAGATATTTCGGAACGTGCTCGAGAATGCCATTCAGCATTCCGCCAAAGACGCGAAGGTGACGATCGATGCCCGGACGGTTCGGGAAGAGCAACAGACGTGGATCGAATGTGTGGTCAAAGACAGCGGGCCGGGTTTTCGTCCGGAGGACCTGCCGCACCTGTTCGAACCCTTCTTCACGCGGCGGCGCGGCGGAACCGGTATGGGTCTCGCAATCGTTGAGCGCGCCATCGAGCAGCACGGGGGTAAGATCATTGCGCGCAATCGCCCGGAGGGTGGCGCGGAGATGCTGATTCGTCTGCGGGCACGGCAGTTGGCTTGATTTCCTGGGAGGTATGAGCGTTGGCCAGAAATCGTATCTTGCTGGTGGATGATGAAGCGGGGATCCGGTTCGGCGTCGGAGAATTCCTGGCGGCCCACGAGCAGGAGGTTCGCCATGCGGAGTCCTGCGCGGGGGCCGAGGAAGTGCTGCGTTCCTGGAGGGCGGATATCGTCGTTTGCGATTATGCACTGCTCGATGGAAACGCCCTGGAGTTACTGCCGCGGCTCAAGGCCATCGACCCGTATGTATCCGTGATCGTCTTGACCGGCCACGGGAGTATCGAACTGGCAGTGCGGGCGATTCAGGAGGGAGCGGAACAGTTCTTGACCAAGCCGGTGGAGTTGCCGGCCTTGCTGGTGGTGCTGGAACGCCTGTGCGAACAGCGCCGGAACCGCCAGCGCCAAATGGCAACACAGTCCAGGGAGTCCCGAGAAGCAGTGAATCCTTTTGTCGGCAGCGATCCGTTGATCAGGCGTTTGCGGGAAGTCCTCGAGCGGGTAGCCGTATCGGACAGCCCCATCCTGATTCAGGGGGAGACGGGGACGGGCAAGAGCGTACTAGCGGCATGGATCCATCAACATGGTCCGAGAGGTCAGGAAGCGTTTGTGGACGTGAACTGCGCGGGATTGACGCACGATCTCCTGGAGACGGAGCTTTTTGGGCACCAGAAGGGTGCATTTACCGGGGCGCTGAGCAACAAGGTAGGCCTGCTGGAGGTGGCGCACCGCGGCACCGTGTTTCTGGATGAGATCGGCGATGTGGACGCGGCAGTTCAGCCAAAGTTGCTCAAGGTCGTCGAGGAGAAGCGCTTTCGAAGGCTGGGCGACGTACGGGACTGCTGCGTGGACGTGCGGCTCATCGCAGCGACGCATCGGGATTTAGCTGCCCGCGTGCGCCAGGGTTTGTTCCGGGATGACCTCTATTTTCGTATCAGCACCATACCGATCCGCGTGCCTCCGCTGCGCGAAAGGAGCGGAGATATTCCCGCGCTCGCGCAGCAGATCCTGGATGGCTTTGCCGGCCGTTATGGGCGGAAGGGAATCACGCTGGACGCGGATGCGGTAGCCGCTCTGCAGTCGTATGAATGGCCTGGAAATATCCGTGAAATGCGAAATGTGCTGGAACGCGCGGTTCTCCTGACGGAAGAAAATGTGATAGCTCGGCAAGATCTCCATTTCGAGCGGCCGGAGAAGGAAACCGACGCACTTTTCGATCCCTCCCTCTCTCTCGATCAGGTGGAGAAGCTGCACATCATTCGAATGCTGAAGCGGGCGAGCGGGAGTGTGGACAAGGCAGCAGAACAATTAGGCATGCCCCGCAGCACGCTCTACCACAAGATCAAACAACACGGAATCGTCCTGTCTAAAGTCTAGACAAGCGATCCAAGATTCGGCACAGCCAAAGACCGCCTTACAACCTCGCTCCATAACCTATTGAAAACGCGGGTGTTCTTAAGAGTTACCCCATCCTTTCGACGGTGGCAGCGCAACTGCATTATTCCCCCCTGCGATGGCACATAGGGTTCTGTTTGTGGACGACCAAGACGTCATCCTTTTCGCCATGCGCGAGTATTTCACTTTGCTCGGCTACGAAGTGGAGTGCACCAACGAATTGGAGCAAGCAGTCACATTAATCGGGCAACGCACGTATTCGTTGGTCATCGCGGATCTGCGATTGACCGGTTCGCGCGGTGCGGAAGGCTTGGAGATCGTCCGGGCTCTTCGCGGCAAGTCTCCGTCGGCGCGGGTGATTATGTTGACCGCGTATGGGTCGCCGGAGGTCGAGGCTGAGGCGAAGCGGTGTGGAGTGGACGCCTTTCTTCACAAGCCGCAGCCCCTGGCGGATGTAGCGCGGTTGGCTGAACGGCTGCTGAAGGGTTTGCGCGTGTTTCCTGAGGGTTCGACACCAGCGGCGCTCTGATGGAGTGCGTGGAAAGGGATAAAGATGGCTCGGAAGAACTTTGATGAGATCCTGAAAGAGTTTCTGGACGAGAGCTCGGAAGGACTGCAGCAGCTCGATACGCTGCTGGTGCGGTTGGAGAACGAGCGCGATTCCGCGCGTGTGGCCGACATCTTCCGTGTCATTCACAGTATCAAGGGCACATCGGGCCTTCTTGGATTGAACAATCTGGAGATGCTGGCGCATGCCGGTGAAGACCTGCTCACGGACATTCGCGATGGGAATCTGATCCCCAACAAGGAAATCACGACAGCACTGCTGCAGATGGTGGACCGCATCCGGGCGGCGATAGAGATCGTCGCACAGAAGAAGTCGGATGCTGAGTTTAATGCCGGCAGCCTGATTACCCGCCTGGGGTTGCTGAAACACTCCCAGGCGGATCAGGCGGGTTTGCCTCGGGCAGAGACTGTGAACCAAGCCGGCCCGGAAGCGCAGCAAGAAAGCGCCGCGGCGCCCGCACCCAGCGGTGTGGGCACGCAGCATCTTCGGGTTGACGTTTCCTTGCTCGACAAGCTGATGAACATGGTTGGTGAGTTGGTGCTCGTTCGCAACCAGATCCTGCAGCTAGGTCACTCCAATTCGGCGATTACCGCCTCCTCGCAAAAACTGCATCAGATCACCACCGAGCTGCAGGAAGGGATGATGAAGACCCGCATGCAGCCGGTGAGCAATCTGTGGGACCGGGTTCCACGCCTGGTACGCGATGTCTCGATCATCTGCAACAAGCAGGTCCGGGTGGAATTCGAAGGAGGTGAGACGGAGCTGGACAAGACGATCCTGGAATCGATCAAGGATCCGCTGACTCACTTGGTCCGCAACGCGATTGATCATGGCATTGAAGCACCGGAGGCGCGCCGGGCGAAAGGAAAGCCGGAAGAAGGCGCGATTATCCTGCGGGCCTACCATGACGGCGGGCAGGTGTGCATCGAGGTCAGCGACGACGGGCAAGGAATCGATACGGCCCGCATCGTCGCCGATGCGATCGAAAAAGGCTCCATCAGCGCGGACCAAGCAGCGCGCCTTTCCGAACGCGAGCAGAAAGCGCTGATGTTTCTGCCCGGGATCAGCACTTCGATCGATGTCACCAAGGTTTCTGGCCGTGGCGTCGGCATGGACGTGGTTAAGACGAATACCGAGCGTATCGGCGGGACAGTGGACATCCTGGCCGCCCCGCACGGTGGAACCTGTTTCCGCCTGACGATTCCGCTGACGCTGGCGATCATTCCCGCGCTGGTGGTCGTGAGCCGCGGCGTCCGGTATGCGATTCCCCAGGTCAATATTTTGGAACTCGTGCGCCTCGATGCCGATCAGGCAGCCGTTGAAATCGAACAAGCGCGTGGATGCAGCGTATACCGCCTCCGGGGGCGTTTGATTCCTATCCTCTACCTCCACGAAGTGCTTCGGCTGAAAGACAAGGATGCCAAACAGGAGCAGCCATCCGACGGCGTGAATCTTGTGATTCTACAGGCTGGAATGCACTCGTTTGGCCTGGCCGTCGACGACATCAACGATACCGAAGAGATCGTGGTCAAACCGCTGGCCCGGCAACTCAAAGGACTCACCGTTTGTTCGGGTGCGACCATCATGGGCGATGGAGCGGTGGCCATGATTCTGGATGTAATCGGGCTCGCCCACCGCGCCGGAGTGGAAGTTCAGAACGAGGCGCAATCCCGAACGGCTTCCGAGGCGGCGCACGAGACGGAAATCGAGAGGCTGGTCATCTTCCGGGTGGGGAAGAACCGGCGGCTGGCAATGCCGCTAAACCTGGTCGCCCGGCTGGAAGAATTCCCAAAGGACAAGCTGGAAAACTCCGCTGGGCAGCTCGTCGTGCAGTATCGCGGCGGGGTCATGCCGGTGGTTCCACTGGCCAGCGTGCTGAATCTGGAAAGCGACAGCGAAGGCAGCGGTCTGGCCCAGGTGATCGTCTACGAAAAACAGGGGAAGAGCGTAGGGCTGATCGTTGACGAGATCGTGGACATCGTCGAGGAGCGCCTCACCGTGCATGAAGCCGACTTCCACAAGAACATCCGGGGACGCGCGGTCATTCAGGGACGGGTGACCGATCTACTGGAAATCCCGCACATCTCTGATCTGTGGTCCGGTGCGGCTCAGAGCATGCGAGGGGTGAACTGATGGCCATGCAGCAATTTTGCACGTTTCGGGTCGGTGGCGAATTGTTTGGGATCGAGGTCGAGCGCGTTCAGGAAGTGATCAATTACCAGGAGATGACGCCGATCCCATTTTCCTCGGCACTGCGCGGCCTGATTAATCTTCGCGGCCAGATCATCGTGGCCATCGATCTGCGCACCCGGCTGCAGATGGAGGAACGGCCGGTGGATCAGCCGCCTATGAACGTGGTGTTGCGCAGCGATGACGGAGCCGTGAGCCTCCTTGTGGATGAGATCTGCGACGTGGTGAATGTGACGGAAAAGACGTTCGAAAGCGTTCCGGTCACGATGCGTTCGGCCTTCAAAGAAATCATCAGCGGCGTTCACAAGCTGGAAACGGACTTAATGCTGGTGCTCGATGCGCAGCACGCCATCGATGTCGGCGTCAAAATGCCAGCGGTGGATTCGGTTGCGCATACGGTGAATCAGGGTGAACCGAACTGATTCAGAGAAAGAATGACCTCGGTGCAAGAAAAACGTTCGAGGCGGGTGAAGGTGTCGTGGAGCCACCAGATGTAAATGACGAATGCCCTCTCGCCAAGATGGATTTGAGCGGGGGCGAGCCAGGGGAGTTGGCGGACTGCGGTAAGAAGTGTTCGGCACAGTAGACGGGTCCTACGTTTAGGTGTTGGGAGGAAATGCTTTGTTGCGTCAACGCGCTCTGGTTGTGGATGACTCACAGGCAACCCGGTCGATGCTAGCCACGATGCTGGATGATCTCGGGTTCGACGTGGAAGAAGCATGCGACGGGGCCGAAGCGATTGCCGTGCTTCGGAAAGGGATCACGTTTGATGTCCTCCTGGTGGATTGGAACATGCCCAACGTCGATGGCGTGGAGCTTGTCCATGCGGTGCGCAACGATCCCTTCTACAACAAGCAGGTTCGCCTGGTCATGGTGACCTCCGTGGACGAGCCGAACCTCATGGAAAAGGCGCTGACCACCGGCGCGAACGAATACCTCATGAAGCCATTCACAAAAGAGATGCTGGCCGACAAATTGACATTGATTGGAATCGCAAGGAACAACTGATGGCCAATATTCGCATCCTCATCGTGGACGACTCCAGCCCGATCCGGAGTTCGATCTCCTCGTTGCTGGGAGAGGAGCCCGATCTGCAAGTTGTCGGGATCGCACGCAATGGGCGCATTGGTGTGGAGAAAGTCATGCAGGTCAGAGCGGACATCGTCCTTCTCGACATCGAAATGCCCGAAATGGACGGCATGACCGCGCTTAAGATTATTCGTAAGGACCATCCAGATCTTCCAATCATCATGTTCAGCGCGCTGACGAAAAGAGGCGCTTCGCAAACACTGGAAGCGTTGGCGCTGGGCGCTGATGATTACGTGGCCAAGCCGTCGATGGAAAAAAATCTGGACCAGGCCCTGGAGAATTGCAAAAGGGAACTGGTTCCGAAGATTCGGGCACTCTGCGGACGGGCCACGCCGGACAAGAGGGCTACCGTGCGCGTGCCGGCGCCGAATCCAGGCAAGGTGTCGGGCCGGACGGACATAGTTGTGTTGACCGCTTCCACGGGGGGACCGAGCGCGCTTGAGGAACTCCTCCCGAGGTTTCCTGCGAATTGCCCAGTTCCCTTTGTGATCGTGCAATCCATGTTGCCGCTTTTGATCAAGAGCTTTGTCGAGCGTTTGCAGAGCCAATGCAGGATGAATGTAATGGAAACCGGGGACGCCCGGCCTCTGATTCCCGGAATCTACATCGCAACGGGCGGGAAGCATACGGTCGTGGAGCGCGTCGCAGATCAGATTCAAATTCGGGCGACGGAAGGCGCGTCAGAAAACTCCTTCCTTCCGTCGGCGGACGTCCTGTTGCGGTCGGTGACGGGCGTGTATGGCGGCAACTGCACGGTCGGGATATTGACGGGCATGGGGGATAACGGCCTGAAAGGTTGCGAACATGTGTACGGCTGTGGCGGGGAGATTCTCGTGCAGGATCAGGAAAGTTCCAAGGTCTGGGGTATGCCAGCGGCAGTCCTGGAGGCGGGACTCGCGCACGGCGTATTTCCGTTGAATGCATTTTACGAACAGATTCACAGAAGGATTCAGGCGAGTAAATCCATCCCGGTAATGGCGACACCGTGAGCGGAACTTTAGGCATGTCGGTCCGGCGAGAGGACTTCGACTACATACGCGCGCTCCTCAAGGGGCACTCGGGCGTATTTCTCGAAGATGGCAAGGAGTACCTCTTGGAGGTGAGATTGTCTCCTCTGTATGTAGACATGAAAGTGGACTCGATCGCCGAATTGGTGACGGTATTGCGGCGCGATGCAAACGCCGCGATGCGCGAACGTGTCCTCAATACGCTGCTGACCAACGAGACCTATTTCTTCCGCGACATCCATCCGTTCGAGGTGTTGCGCACCGATGCTCTGCCGAGACTATTTGCCGCTCGCACCGGAAAGAAGCAACTCCGCATCTGGTCTGCCGCGTGTTCCACGGGGCAGGAGCCGTACAGCATCGCGATGATCGTTCATGAGCTCATGCAGGGTTGCCCGGGATATGCCGTCGAAATCATCGCTACCGATATCGCCGAGGAAAACCTGGAGCGTGCGAGGTCGGGCCAGTACACCCAGGCGGAAGTCAACCGGGGCCTGCCGGCGGCCATGCTGATCAAGCATTTCACGAAAAAGGACGCAATCTGGGAGATCAACGAATCCATCCGGCGCATGGTCACTTTTCGCAAGCTCAACTTGTTTGAGTCCTGGCATGGCGTCGGCGCAATGGACCTGGTTCTTCTTCGCAACGTCTTGATCTATTTCGACCAGGGCGCAAAGAAAGAGATCATCCGGCGCATCCGGCGGACCGTGGCGGACGATGGCGCCGTATTCCTCGGTGCGTCAGAGACCGTCTTGGGACTTTCGGATGAGTTCCACATCATGCATTCGGGCAAGGCTTCCCTGTATCGTCCCAAAGCCGCCGAGATGGTTGCGGTTCCCGGAGAGGTGAAGCGATGAGAATTCGGGTTGCCGGTCAAAACGGGAGTCTATCTGCAGTGGGGGTACGCAGGAATACGGGGGGAGATATGGAATTCAACATGAACCGCGGGATCGGTCCGGTCCAGCGAAATGCCTGTGCCGGCCGCGGCGGGAGGATCTGAGATGTTGCATCTGGCTTCAACACTGGTTCTGTTGCTGGTGGCTGCGGGACTGTGGATACGCAAGCGCAATCCGCAGTGGCATCAGCGGCTGATGATCGCCGCATTCGGCAGCGATCTTCTGCTGGTTCTGTATATCGAATTCACGCGTCACGCAGTCGAGAAGGTTGTGTCGCGCGTCCGGCCGCTGGTCTGGTTTCACGCCGGGGTGTCGCTGGCCGTGCTGGTCTGCTACGTCCTTATGATTCTCTTGGGGCGTCCGATGCTTGCGGGCAGGTACGAAACACGCGCGCTGCATCGCGTGCTCGGAATCACCTTCGTCGTGCTCAGAAGCCTGAATTACGCGACCAGTTATATGGTGGTCTGAAGCCGTTCTGTTCCGGAGCCGTTGGGAAATCGCATGGGAAACCAGGAGACAGGCGTTCACCGGACCGATTCGCTCTACGCCCAGATGGGTGGAAGAACGCGCATTACCGCCGCGGCAGAAAGGTTCTACGAGAAAATTATGGCAGACGGCGATCTCAAGACTTTTTTCGCGGGGACCAACACAACGTGGATGAAGATGCGGTTGAGCCGGTATCTGACGCAGGTCCTGGGCGGGCCGGCGCAATACAGGGGTCTCTCGATGAAGGCGGCGCATGCCCATCTGCACATCGAGCGGCGCCACTTCCAGCAAGCCGAAAAACTCCTTGCGGCGGCCCTGGATGAGGTAGGCGTGCCGCCCAACGTGGTGGCAAGTGTGATGCAGAAGGTTATGGAGCTCGAACCGGATGTTGTCACGGAGGCACAATGTGCCCGCTGACGCTTCTCTGTCACAACGATTTTGTGGGTGGACCAGATGTGTAGCGGGGGGGACAAAACACGGGTCTTGAAGTGAACGATCGGGATTGCGTTCATCTGTTTCAAGGGTCTGAAGAGAGGCACCAGCCAGCTGGTGAATAGAAATCGCTCCGCCACGGAGCAAAAAAAGAAAAGGAGTCGTCATGGGAGTCAAATTGCCGTCCGTTCGCCGCTCCGATTCGCTCTACGCTCAACTGGGCGGAAAGGCGAGTATCGAAGCGGCCGTCGAAAAGTTCTACGAGAAGGTCCTGGCAGATCGCGAGCTCAAGCCGTTTTTCGCCAAGACCAATATGACCTGGCTCAAGCTGCGCCAGACGCAGTTCATGAGCCAGGCCCTTGGGGGGCCCGCGGATTACAAGGGCCGCTCGATGAAGTCGGCGCACGCGAAGCTGCTTATTGAGCCGCGGCACTTCGAGCGCGTGGGCACGCACCTTGCGGTGACGCTCACCGAACTGGGTGTGCCGCCCGAGCTGGTGGATACGGTGATGGAGAAAATCGGCGGTCTTGAGGGGGACATCGTGACTGTGCGCAAGAATGATTCCGGAGATACAGAGCAGGGCCTGACCATGGCCCAAGTACGTGCGATGCTGGAAAATTCGCCCATCAACATCATGCTGGCGGATTTGGACATGAACATCATTTATGTGAATCCAGCGTCCGAAAAGCTGCTGGGAACTCTCGAAAAATTCCTGCCGGTGACTGCAGATAAAGTCGTGGGGTCGAGTATCGACATCTTCCACAAGAATGCGGCGTACCAGCGCAAGATTTTGAGCAATCCGAGAAACCTGCCGCACCGGTCGAACATTCAGATCGGCGACCAGACCGCCGATTTGCTGGCCACGGCGATCTACGACGAGAAGAACAACTACATTGGCCCGATGGTCACGTGGTCATTGATCACCGACCGTTTGAAGACCGAGACGGAAATGTCGCGCGTCATGTCCATGATGGAAAACGCGCCCATCAACATCATGTCCGCCGACCTGGATCTGAAGCTCCAGTACCTCAATCCAGCCGCCAAGAACCTGATGAGGAAGATCGAGCAGTATCTCCCCGTCCGGGCCGATCAAATGATCGGCACGGCCATCGACATCTTCCACAAGAATCCTGAGCAGCAGCGCAAGTTCCTGTCCAATGACCGGAACCTGCCCTTCAGCGCTCAGATCGAGATCGGCCCTGAATCGTTCGATCTGAAAGTCAGCGCCATCTACGATCAGAACAAGAAATATCTGGGTCCCATGGTCACCTGGGAACAAATCACCGAAAAGCTGGCCGCCGAGCGCACCATCAAAGAGGCCCAGGAGCGCGAGCGGAAGCAGGTGGAAGAGCTGAAAACAACCATGGCGACGGTGGCGCAGAACGCTTCCGGCCTGGCCACGGCGTCGGAGGAGCTCACCGCTGTCAGCCAGCAGATGAGCACAAACGCGGAAGAGACGGCATCGCAGGCCAACGTGGTCTCGGCGGCTTCCGAGCAGGTGAACCGCAGCCTCCAGACGGTGGCCACCGGCACGGAGGAGATGAGCTCCAGCATCAAGGAGATCGCCAAGAACGCGGCGGACGCGGCCAAGGTTGCCAGCGAAGCGGTGAAGGTTGCGCAGTCGACCAACACGACCGTTGCCAAGCTGGGTGAATCGAGCGCCGAAATCAGCCAGGTAATCAAGCTCATTACTTCCATCGCGCAGCAGACCAACCTGCTGGCGCTTAACGCCACCATCGAAGCCGCCCGCGCGGGCGAAGCCGGCAAAGGCTTCGCGGTCGTCGCCAACGAAGTGAAGGAACTGGCGAAGGAAACCGCGAAGGCCACCGAGGACATCAGCCGGAAGATCGAGGCGATCCAGAGCGATACCAAGGGTGCCGTTGAAGCGATCGGTGCGATCGGCGCGATCATCACCCAGGTGAACGACTTCTCCAACACCATTGCGACGGCCGTCGAAGAACAGAACGCCACGACGACTGAGATGACCCGCAACGTGAACGAAGCGGCTAAGGGCGCAGGCGAGATCGCGAAGAATATCGCCGGCGTGGCCGAAGCCGCCAAGAGCACGTCCCGCGGGGCGGGGGATTCACAAAAGGCGGCGCAATCTCTGGCAAGTATGTCTGCCGAGTTGCGCGGTCTCGTGGGCCGGTACAAGTTCTGAACCGGCCGCGGAACCCGGACGAGCGAAAGCGCATGTGTGGGACTCTCAGATCGCTGAACGCAGCGGCCGTACGACTGCGTCGGGGGTGTATCCATGCAGCGTAAACTGAAGCGCGCTGCCGAGCTGGGAGGCCTTGCCCGCACGATGGCAAGCCTCCAGCGCGGCAGCAGCGCTTCGGCCAGACAATCCCAAACGTCGGTCGTGCAACGGCTCGCACAGTTGCACGGATTGCCCCAAAAGATCGGGCAAATCCTTTCTCTCGGAGAACTGGGCGGGGAAGAGCGGCTTTTCAGCTCGCTCACGGAAACCGCCCCGGCGCTCTCCTCCCGGGAGGCCTTCGAGGAAATCGAAAAAGCGCTCGGGCGCCCACTCGGCGAATGTTTTGCGCATATCGAGGCGCAAGGCGTGGGCGCTTCGCTTGCACAAGTACACAAAGCGATTTTGCCTGACGGCCGCGCGGTGGCCGTCAAAATCCAATACCCCGGCATAGCCGACGCGCTGGACTTGGACCTGCGGGCGTTAGGCTGGCTCACGGCCCCCGTGGGCGGCCTGAACCGTGGCTTTGACCTGAGCGGTTATCGTCGCGAGATCGGTTCGATGTTTCGCGAGGAGCTGAACTACCGGCACGAAGCCGAGATGCTGGGTTCTTTCCGCGAGGTGGCGCGCCGCTCTCCGCGGGTGGAAATTCCCGAAGTGGTCGAGGAGTTCAGCAATGAACGCGTGCTGACGATGGCTTGGCTCGATGGCGAGCCTTTTGCTTCTACGCACGCTTGGCCCCTGGCAGCGCGAACGGAGGCGGCTTCGGTTCTTCTCCGCTTCTTTCTAGCGAGCTGCTTTTCCTGGGGACTTCTCCACGCCGATCCGCACGCCGGCAACTATCGCTTCCGATTAATTCAAGGTCGACCGGTGATCGGCTTGCTCGATTTTGGCTGCGTGAAGGCCCTGGACGCACGGGCCACCGGTGCGCTCTCCGCGCTCATCGAAGACACCGCCACCGGCGTATTCGATCCGATCCGCGCGCGTTCTCACTTTGAAGCGATGGGGTTCCAGGCGCTCCTTCTGGCGCCCATGCAGCATCTGCTTCCCGGTCTGAGCGAGATTCTGTTCGAACCGTTCTCCAGGGAGCAGCCTTTTGATCTGAATGCCTGGCGGCTGGGCGAGCGGGTGGAAGCACATCTCGGCGAATTCCGGTGGAATTTCCGAATGGCCGGGCCGCCGCAGTTAATTTTCTTCATGCGTGCCTATCAGGGGCTCATCCAGTATCTGAAGGCTCTGGACGCACCGGTGAACTGGCAAGAGGAGTATCGCCGGCTGGCCGCTCCAGCGTTACTGCCGGAGCCGGGAGCGAAGGCTGCGGCTCAATCTGCATGGCCTGTCCGAGCGAAATCGAGCTCCTTGAAGATTCGAGTAGCGCAAAGCGGCCGCACGAAGGCCGAAGTCACCTTTCTCGCCACCGTAGCGGAGAACCTGCCCGAGCTGATGCCTCTGGGCCTGGAAGAGAAGCTCGCAAACCACGGCATTGATGTGGCTCAAATCGCGCAGAAAGCCGTCGCCGGAGGATTTGCGCCCGGTGATCTGTTCCATTTTGAAGAAGGGGCGAAGAGCTACCGTGTCTGGCTCGAATAACGCATGCCATCCATTCGCGTTCTCATCGTTGATGATTCCGTCGTCGTCCGCAAGGTAGTTTCTGAAGCCATCTCCAGCGATCCCGCGATCCAAGTTGCCGGGACCGCTGCGGACGGCAAGATCGCTCTCGCGAAGATTCCGCTCCTCAACCCCGATATCATCACGCTCGATGTGGAGATGCCCGGCATAAACGGCATCGAAACGCTGAAAGAGATCCGAAGACTGTATCCGAAGCTCCCCGTCATCATGTTCAGCACGATGACCGAGCGCGGGGCTGCAATCACACTCGATGCGCTGTCTCTGGGGGCTTCCGATTATGTGACCAAGCCCAGCAAGAGCGGCGATCCCGATGTGGCCGCGGAACGCGTCCGCACCGAGATGGTTCCCAAGATCAAGGCGCTCTGTGCGCAGCGGCCCATCGAGCCGCCGTCTGCTCTGTTGGCGGCTCCCGCCACCGACGTGGCAGTTCCGCAATTGATCATTCCTGCCGTGCCCAGGCAGGCTTCGTCGCGCATCGACATCCTCGCCATCGGAGCTTCCACCGGCGGCCCCAATGCGTTGGCCAAGATGTTGCCTCTGTTTCCCGCGAATTTTCCGATCCCCATCGTCATTGTGCAACACATGCCGCCGCTCTTCACGCGGCTGCTTTCCGACCGGCTCAACGATCAAACGAAGATCACCATTCGCGAAGGGGTGCCGGGCAGCATTTTGGAACCCGGGCACGTCTGGATTGCCCCCGGGGATTTTCACATGGCCGTCGAGCGCTTTGGCGCAAATGTGCGGCTGGCGATGAACCAGAGATCGCACGAGAATTCCTGCCGTCCCTCGGTCGATGTGCTATTCCGTTCGGTGGCAAAAGTCTACGGCAGCAACGTCCTGGCCCTGGTTCTAACGGGTATGGGGGCGGACGGCGTGCGTGGTTCGCAACACATCCGCGAACAGGGCGGCCTGGTCTACGTTCAGGATGAGGCCAGCTCGGTGGTTTGGGGCATGCCAGGGCTGGTGGCGCAAGCCGGCCTCGCAGACGACATCATTCCCCTCGACATCATGGCCTATGAGATCGTGCGCCGCGTCAAAAACAGCCGCTCGTTACCCGGGCGCAAGGTGGCAGGAATTGCCCAGTAGATGAGACCCTTGATCCAAGACTTTGTTGAAGGACTGCTTACACTCATCATTCCGAGAAGCGAAGTGATGAGAAACCTCTCTCTTGTTTAGTCTTTTGTGCGGAGAGATTCCCATAAAATAGGGCCATGCAAGAACGCGGTGGCTTATCGGACAGTTCGACTCGCGGATTCCGAGGGCAGGGAAGCGTTGCGGACGCTCCAAAAGTTCCCCGGGGATGACGGGGGTCGAGAACAAGACCTAGCTCTGGCCTGATCAAGGATGAGTATCTGAAGCGCTTTGCTGCAGAGATAGCTCACTTCTGATGTGACCCCACAGCTTTATTCTCGCCTCAATCGAGGTCACAGCCGCCCGTTCGGCTTCCTGCCACTTAACCGTCGCATCTTCACATAACGAGGCGAGCATCTTCCTCGCCAGTGGCGCGTGATGATCCCCGTCGACTTCAATGTGTCTCTCGAGATACTGACGGAAGAAGTGGTACTCATCGGAGTAGAAAAGATTCAGCCGTTTCATGATCTGGGAAAACATCTGCGGGATAATGTCTTCACGGCCAAATAAGAAGGAGGCGGCAACCTCATGGGGTTTCCCGCGAGCCAGATCGAATGTGGTCCGAACAAAGTTAAGGGCCCCGTTTTCCGCGGAAAGACCTTTCAATGCGGCATCAAAAGCAGTTGCTCCTCGAACTTGGTCAATGAAATTCAGCACCGGTTTCGTGTCGGCGCCAATTTCCTCCATGGCACGCAAATAGAGCTCAAAATGACTCAGGTACAGGCCTTCCCCAACTTCGTCAGATTCTTCACACAATACGATTTCATTAATAAATCGAGCAAGCTGTGGGTCCTTTGCTGGCAGCCAGGGTACGTCTATACAGGTCAGTTGTCGTTGCAGGGTTTTCAGCAGGGACATGAAATCCAAGACAGCAAAAACATGGGATTTCATGAAAGTCTGGATGGTCTGCAAATCCTTCAACTCTTCGTAAATGGGATGTGCTAAGAGGGCTTCTCGCTGCTTCGAGATCCGCGCTTCAAATGCCTCGAGATGTCCATTGCTGGAGAGTGTCTTCATCTGTTCTATGCCTCGGCAACCAGCCTGCATGCGTAAAGCCACCAGATGTGGCCTCCTGCGAAGTTTCGCGGTATCTCAAATGCTCATCGGCGATGGGTGATTCCGCAAACGAAGAAGCTCTTTTTCGATTCTAGTGATGCTTTCTGCGCTTGAGCAACAGTTATTAGGAATGCGTTGTCGTTAAGTGAAGACCATCGGAGCTACAGAAACAAGAAATCCGCGAGGGATGGTTTACATAGGCATGTGAACGCGTGAAACAAGCAGCGGGTGGGTTGTTTTTACGTGCGTACAGCTCAGTGCCGGACGCTCCGAAATCTGCGGGGGTACCGGAGTGATTGACAATCTCCCTACTACGTCTATATAGTGCGGCCATTAATAGGATGTACAGACCGGGGTATCGGCATTATTGATTGATCTTTATAACGCTTCTTAAGCCGATACGAAATGGACCAGAGGTTTGCAATCATCCGTTCGGGCACGGACAGGGACCAGTTTAACCCTTACTTGCGCAATCGTGACCTGCCTTGCGCTTGTCTGGTATTCAAATATCCGCGCTTCCGTCGAAAACAGCCGCTGGGTAGGACAGACGGATGATGTCCTCCTGGAAATCAGCGGAACTCTGCCGGCAATTGCGGATGCCGAAAGAACAAGCCACGGGTACATCATCACCGGTGAGGACTCCCGCCTAGAAAGCTTTCAATCTGCTCTTTCCCACGTAACGGAACATCTAGACAACCTGAAACGGCTGATCTCAGACAACCCGCGCCAACAAGAACGTGTTACTGCGATACAGCCTCGTATTGTCGGTCGACTCAAGTTGCTTCAAGAAGCCTCGATCTTGAAGCTCTCGGACGGCATGCCAGCATTAACCTGGCCCCGCTGGCTGCGAGAATCCGAGGCATCCGCGATCAGGGGCGTACTGCTGCCGATTGAGATTGCCGTTCGCTGACTTCGTAACCCTGGCTCTGTGAGGAGGAGGTAAATGACTGGATTCGAACAACCAGCAAAACCCCTCATGCCCTCCGAGTTTCGGCAGCTCGCCGACCTTGGCCGGTCGCTACTGGGGGCGTGGGATACGGAATGGAGAGGAATCGAGCAGCAGATCCACACTGCCGGACACGGAATGCTCTGCCGGGAGGGCTGCGTGCCCTGTTGCTACGCTCGCCGATTCTGCTCTCTTCCCGAAGCAGCGGTTATTATCGACCACATCGTGACGCGCTTCCCTGCCGGAATGCAGGAAGATCTTCGCTTGCGCGTTGAGTCCGTCGCTTCGTCTCTCCGCAGGCTCCGCGAGGATGGTCTATGTGATTCCGATGGAGCCTTCTTTCGCGCGGGCGGCCTTCAATGTCCTTTCTTGGAGGACGGACATTGCCAGATTTACTCGGTCAGGCCCATCGAGTGCAGGGCCGTTTATAAGACCATCGGGCAAGACGCCTTGGATTGCCGCCGCTGTTCGCTCTCGGAACAGCGCGGGCCAGGGTACGCGATGCTGCAGCAATTCCGCAACAAAGCGCAAGAAAGTGAAACAGCGGGTGGCCTCGCGCGCGATCCCTCACAGCCCCGGTTCTTGGCGGAGGCCCTAAGCGAGTTGTGGACTCGGGACGCGCCCAGTGGATTTGCGTTTTTCACCAAGGACAGCCTGCGCACCCGGCTGGCCACCCGTGGCAGCTTCTGCGACCAAACATGGCAGGACGACCGGCAAGATTACCAATCGCTTTCGGCACGACTATCGTTTCCTGAAGAGGGCGATTACGACGGCGACTTAACGGTGATACGAGAGGGACTCGACATACACGCGCTGTATGGCCGGCGTGTCGTCATGCCGGATGCGCCAGCGATCTTCTCGTTGTACAAGCGCCTCCCCGGCTGCCAGTTCGACTGGTCGGAGCGAAAGTTTCGATGGGAAGAGAAGCGCACTGCGGGGTTGCCCTATTCGGACTGTTGGCCAGGCGGGCTTCAAAAGCGCATGATGCTGTGGGAGGCCGCCAAACGATCTCGAGGCAAGATGCTTTGCGTAGGCCTCGGCCTTGGTATCTTCCCGCAGTTCGCGTTGTCATTCCCAAGGGTCGAATCTGTCCACGTCGTGGAGCCGGATCCCTTCGTCGTCAAGCTGGTGGCCGAAGCATGGTCGAAGCATGCCTGGCCGGGTGTTGAGCGCTGTGCGATCAGAAGAGGAAGCGTCGAGGAGCACCTCGCGGAAACCATCGAAAAATACGACACGGTTTGCTTCGACACCGGGAACGTGATTGACTTCGAATACCTGCCTCATTGGAACGAGTTGACGGCCCGGGCGGAAAGAGTGTTGGCTCCCAACGGCGAGGTTCTCGTGGTGGCCCGCGACCTCATGGTGCGCAATTTCCTCCGGACTGCTGTGCGTGTCGTTGAGCAACGCACAAAGTACCTCGCTGCGGACCCCGCGGAAATGGAGAGCACTGCCAAAGGGCATCCCCTGCTGTACAGCGTTGTTTCCTGGCTGAGACAGCATCCCGATTGCAGTGACGAACAACTCCTGACGGAGGCATATCACCTGGCGACCAGCTTGAGGCGAGAAATGGGCCCGTGGTCCTGGGGTGAACCTCACACTTCTGGGAACAAGTATGGGAACAAAACCCTCCCAAACACCGTGTAAAACCATGTTACATCACGCAGGGAAATGCTAGAAAAGCCAACTACATAGCGTTTCTGGAATGATCAGCGGGTTGCAGGTTCGAGTCCTGCCCGGCTCACCACTGATTCCTAACTTTCCGAAATACAACTAATTAGATTTTTCAGTCTTCGCGTGTTCCCTCCGAATTCAGAACACTTGAGAACAAAACTCCCGCTACCCGCTCCACTGCCCGCCTTTGTGATTTCGGGATCGCATGCGAGTACGTGTTGAGCGTTGGTCCAAGATCCGAGTGGCCCAGCAACGCCTGAGCAGTCTTGATCGATTCCCCCACTTCTGCGAGCAGCGTCGCATGTGTATGCCGGAACAAATGCCAGGAAACATGTGGCTGTTTGATCCGATCACACGCGGGCGCAAGCACACGGAAGTTTGGGCCACTTCGATCGTATTTTGCAATAGATCGATCCGTTTCCAGCGTACAGCCTCGTAGCTAGGATACTGGGCCATTCGTCGGTCAGTATTGTGCACACTTACGCGAAAGTCGTAGACCGGCGCTCAGCCCTTCTCGTAATTCACTTCAATCCGAAGCTGAAATTAATGCTGCTCCCGTCGTTCAGCTGGATGCGGAAGACATAAGTCTGGTTCGCAGCTAGATTCGCCGTGCTGATGTTGAAAATCCACTGCTGACCGGAAGAATCCCAGCGGAACGCGGTATCCGCAGTAGTCGAACTGACCGTTTCTTCAACGTCCGTCGGCGTTCCGCTGACAATCTGCACCAGCAGGAAGCTTGCTACCACGCCGGGGGTCCCGATTCGCAAGGGCGATACCGGGCGCGCGCTCGATTCTTACAAGAAATCCCTTGCCATTCGCCTGGCTCTCTTCCGGAAAGATCCCGCCAATGAAGGGCTTCGGTTCAGGGTTGCGGATTGCCAGGCGGAGATTGGGAAAGCGTACGCAAGCATGGCGGAGCGCTCAACGGAGGCCCGGCGACCAATTGAAATTTTGCCGCGAAGCGAAGACCTGGATGCAGAAGGCCTTACCCGTGTTCCGGCAGAGGGAAGCGCAAGGCAAGCTTGCGGCTGGGGAAGTGGGAACACCCGAAACTTTGGCGCAGAAAATCAAAAACTGCGATCGCACCCTCGGGCGCCTGAGCGGCTTAGATTCTCAGCGCCATTAATGCGTTGTTGATGTTTTCAGACCTGCCGAGCAATCGCTGCGCGCTAAATTCAGTTGAACCAATCCAATCGCGCGGTTTGCGGCTGTGTGAGATAGACTGACCCAGAGCAACAGTCTCCGGGTTCGAGGAAGCAACTCTCCCATGGCGGCGGACATCTTAGAGGCGGAAGCCCCGGACATTCTGAAGCCGGATGCGTGCGAAAGTTGCATTGTCTGGAATGGATTTTTGATATGGCTCTACCTCCGTCACGCTCGACAAGAATGGACAAGGTGACTGCTTCCGCAATGGTGCGGCTTATGGCCGTCTGCCTTGCATTGCAGGTGGTTCTTAGTGTCCCGGTACGGGCCACGAATCAAGATCTCGGGCCGTCGATCCTCCTCCATATCAATGTCATTGACGAGAAGAATCAGCCGATAGAGGGCGCGCTTGGGGAAATCCGCCGCGAGGGAAAGCTCGTGGCGAGCCTGCCGACAGACAGAAACGGGAAGACGAGTCTCAGCGTTCCAGGTCCGGGAAGCTATCTCATCACGATCAGCAAAGAAGGTTACGTCAGCAACCAAATTACGGTAGAAATCCAGGCCAATCGTGACACTCCAGAGATGGACATCGTGCTGGCGAAACATGCTCTGAACCAGCAGAGCATCACGGTACAAGGGAAGATCACTGATCCGGTCGCGGAAAGCTCCAGTAGTCAGACGACCCTGGCGCCCACAGAAGCCAAAGAGACGCCTGCGCGACCCGCAACGCTGACGGACGCTCTGCCGCTCATCCCGGGAATCGTGCGCGGCAAAGACGGCACGGTGAGAATCGCCGGCTACGGCGAAAACCACAGCGCGCTGCTCGTGAATTCCGTGGATGTGACCGACCCCGCCACGGGAAACTTCGGACTGAGCGTGCCCATCGATAGCGTGGAAACAATCGCCGTCTCGGAGATGCCCTACCTGGCGCAATACGGAAAATTCACGGCGGGGGTTGTCACAGCAGAAACGCGAAGGGGAGGGGACAAGTGGGAGTTCAGCCTGAATGACCCGCTCCCAGAATTTCGAATCCGGAGTGGACACCTCGTGGGGCTGAAAACGGCGACCCCGCGACTGAACTTCAGTGGTCCCTTGATTGCCAACCGGCTCTATTTCCTGGAGGGTGCGGAGTACGTGCTCAAGAAGCAGGAGGTGCGGACGCTGCCTTTCCCAGTGAATGAAACACGATCCACAGCGATCAATTCGTTCACGCAGGCGGATTGGATCGTTTCGTCCACTCAGGTGCTTACCCTCAGTTACCATTTCGCGCCGCATTCCGTGCGGTATGCGGGACTGGACTTTTTCAATCCGCAGCCCGTCACACCTAATGCCAATTTTCATGAGTCCACCGGCGCGATTCTTGACCGGCTGTTGATTGCCGGTGGCGTGCTGCAAAGCACATTCGCCGTTACGCGCATCAAGAGCGAGGTGCAACCGCAAGGCCCGGCAGAGATGATCCTGAATCCGGCAGGGAATCAGGGGAGTTACTTCAGCCGGCAAGATCGCGACGCCACACGATTTGCATGGATAGAAAACTGGACGCTGCCGAAGCTGCATTTTGGCGGAGAACACACGCTGCAAATCGGTTCGTTGCTGGGGCACAGTGAAAACGAAGGCCAGTTCTCGGGCAGCCCGGTGCAGATTCAAGATGCCAGTGGACACCTGTTGCAGCGAGTCGTCTTCAGCGGCGGCAGCAGGTTCGCACTTTCCGACACGGAACCGGCGCTGTACGCGCAGGATCATTGGGTTTTGAGTCCGCGCCTTGCCCTGGAGGCCGGGATTCGCGTCGAAGGGCAGACCATCAGCCATACCACGCGCACAGCGCCGCGCCTGGGTTTCGTGTGGACCCCGTACCGGGACGGAAAGACGGTGGTGCGCGGCGGAGCTGGCGTGTTCTACGACTCCGTGCCGCTGAATGTCTATGCCTTCAGCAGTTATCCCCTGCAGACCGTTACTTCGTACGGCCCTTCCGGCGAGATTCTTGGGAATCCGATCCAGTACCTCAACATCACGGAGGAGAAGGCGCAATCGAAGTTCCCGTTCGTGGACCGATCGCGGACCAGCGGGAACTTTGCTCCGTATAGCCTGGCATGGAATGTCGAGGTGGAACGCCCGGTAACGCGCCTGGTGACCTTGCGGGTGAAGTACCTGCAGAGCGTGGCGCAAGATCTGATTTCGATCCAGCCCGAAATCATTCAGAACCAAAACGCTCTCGTACTGGGCTCGAGGGGGACTGCACGGACGCGCCAGTATGAGTTCACTGCCCGAATAGGCGGCGAAGGACGGCGGCAGTTCTTCCTGTCGTACGTCCGGCAATTCGCACGCGGAAACATCAGCGATGCAAATGAATTTCTGGGAGATATCCCTTTTCCCATCGTGCGGCAGAACCTGCTCGCGAGCTTGCCCAGTGAAATTCCCAATCGTTTTATATTCTGGGGAACGTATGCCCTGCCACGGAAGGTGCGGATAATACCGCACATGGAACTGCGGAATGGCTTTCCTTACCAGCCGACGGATGTGTACCAGCAATACGTCACACAAAGCTCCGGGGCGCAGGACCGATTTCCGTATTACTTTTCATTTGACCTGCGAGGGTCTAAAGATCTTCAGGTCTCACCCAAATATGCAGTCCGGCTCTCTGCAACCGTTCAGAATCTGACGAATCACTTCAATCCTCTGGAAGTGCATTCGAATGTGGCAGACCCGCGATATGGCATCTTCTTCGGAAATATCCACCGCAGGGTCTTGCTCGATTTTGACGTTCTATTCTGAGGAGTCCTTGCGGCAGAAGAAAAAGCCAAGCCCCGGCCTGGCAAATCATCAGGAAGGCCAGCTCGTCCGGATAGAGCCGGATATTGCAGCGGATGGTCTCCGGGGAATTAGCGCAGGCGATTCTTATAGACGGCCATGCCCACGGCAGCGTCCATGCCCATCTTTGCGAGGGCGGCGATTTCACGGCGCGTCTTGATTCCCCCCGCGGCGATGATGGGATGGGTGGTAACGCCGCGCAGTTTGCGAAACCATTTGAGATTCACTCCGCTCATCGTGCCTTCGCGGTCCACGTCCGTGCAAAGAAATCCGCCACAGAAGGGTTCGAGTTCCGGCATGAGGCTTTCCGCGCGCAGCGCCAAGCCCTTCCGCCATCCGTGAATCGTGATGTGTCCCTTTTTTGTATCCAGCGCCACAAGGATGCGCTTGCGATCCACTTTTTTTGCAAGCTGCCGGAAAAAGGGCGCGTTGACCTGGCCACGAGCAAACGCCGAGCTGCCGATGATCACCTGCGCTGCGCCCCAGCCAATCACTTCCGCGGCTCTGGCAACCGTGCGAATTCCGCCGCCGACCCGCACCTTCATTCCATACTTCTTTTTCGCCTGCGAGCAGAGGTCGTGCACGAGGCGGTTATTGGCGCCTTTGCCCATTGCGGCATCCAGATCGATGATGTGCAGCCAGGGATAGTTCTGGAATTTACTGAGCAGGCCAAACACATCCGCGACGGCCAGCTCGCGCCTTCGTCCCTGCACAAGCTGCACCGCTTGTCCGTTCTGCAGATCGATGCAAGGGATCAGCATGGCAGGCGCACCTCGACTCCGCGCGCCGCAAGAAACTGTTTTAATTCGCGAATGGGCTGCGATTGGTCATGGAAAATCGAGGCGGCCAGCGCCGCATCTGCCGCGCCTTCGTTAAAGATTTCCACAAAATGCTCCGGCAATTTTGCGCCGCCCGAGGCAATGACCGGCACGGAGACCGCCCGGGAGATTCTTGCGGTGAGTGTGGTGTCGAAACCGCTTTGTGTGCCGTCGCGATCCACCGACGTCAGCAGGATTTCCCCCGCGCCCCGCGCAACGCCTTCCCGCGCCCAGACGATGGCGTCGCGCCCGGAAGATTCCCGCCCTCCGCGCACCATGACATCCCAGGAACCGGCTTTGCGCTTGGCGTCGATGGCCAGAACCACGGCCTGCGCCCCGAATTCACGCGAAAGCTCGGAGAGCAGCTCCGGGCGCTGCACGGCGGCGGTATTGACGGTGACCTTGTCGGCACCCGCGCGCACGACCGCGCGGGCATCCTCGAGGGTGCGAATGCCGCCACCTGCGGTCAAGGGAATGGCCAGCTCCGCCGCCACGCGGCGGATCGTCTCAAGGAAGGTTGGACGCCGGTCACGCGACGCCGCAATGTCCAGCACCACTAGTTCATCGGCGCCTTCCGCGTTGTAGCGAGCCGCCAGCTCGACGGGGTCGCCGGCATCGCGGAGGCCGGCAAAATTGACGCCTTTGACCACGCGTGCGCCGTCCGTATCGAGGCAGGGAAGGATTCTGCGTGCCAGGCTCATGCCGCCATCCTCAGGAAGTTCTGCAGGACGCGGGCCCCGGCCTCGCTGCTTTTTTCCGGGTGAAACTGCACCGCGCAAAGATTGTGCTTTTCCAGAGCCGCCACAAAGTCCGTTCCGTGCGTGCAGGTCGCCACCACATCCGCGTCCGCGCTTGCGGCGGCATAAGAATGAGCAAAATAAAAGTAAGAGCTGGGGCCGATTCCTTCGAGCAGCCGGGATTCGCGGCGCTGCTGCACCTGGTTCCAGCCCATGTGCGGGAGCTTGACGGTGCCCGGCAGGGAGCGCACGTGCCCGGGCAGCAAGTTCAGGCCGGCCAGTTCGGGCGCTTCCTCGCTGGATTCGTAGAGCGCCTGGAGTCCGAGGCAAATCCCCAGAAACGGCACGCCGCGGCCGATCGCTTCGGTTAGAGGGCCGCGCAGTCCCCGCTCATCCAGCGCGCGGATCAGCGCCGCATAATGGCCGACACCGGGCAACAACAGCGCCGCGGCTTTCGAAATGCCATCCGGCGAGCTGGTGCGCTCGGAAGCGGTATCCAGGCGCTGCAAGGCGCGCTCGACGGATGGAACATTTCCCGCGCCGTAATCCACGAGTGTCACCTTCATGTCAGAGCAACCCCTTCGTGCTGGGCAGCACACGGCGCAAGCGCCTGTCCCGGGACACCGCGAAGCGCAGCGCTCGCGCGAAGGCCTTGAACATGGCCTCGACCTGGTGGTGCGACGATCGTCCGTAGAGCGCGCGGAGATGGACGTTGGCCCGCGCCGCCTGTGCGAAGCCCTGGAAAAAATCCTCCACCAGTTCGGTTTGAAAATCTCCGACCCGTGCCGCAGCGATCCGGCCCTTGACCACGCAGTAGGGCCGCCCGCCGAGGTCCACCGCGGCCGCCGCGAGAGTTTCGTCCATAGGCATCAGGAAATAGCCGGCGCGCAGAATTCCGCGCTTGGTCCGCAACGCCTGTAGCACCGCTTCGCCAAGAGCAATACCCGTGTCTTCCACGGTATGGTGCTGGTCCACGGCCAGATCGCCTTCTACGCGCAGATCCAGATCGAAGGCACCGTGCCGTGCCACCAGATCCAGCATGTGGTCGAAGAAACCGATGCCGGTCTTGACTCTCGCTTTTCCGCGTCCATCCAGATCCAAGCGCAGATGGATGTCTGTCTCGTTCGTTTTGCGATGAATCGTAGCCGTTCGTGGCATGCTCACCTCAAATTGTTCCGGTACGCTCGCGCCACCGTCATTCCGAGCCGGCGTGGGCGGGCGGAAAATCATCCTTCACTTCTGCCGAAGCGCTCGCAAGAACCGCTGCATCTCTGCTTCCGTGCCAATCGTAATGCGCACAAACCCCGGCCCGATTTCTTTACTTCGCTCGCGCACCAGAATCCCCCGGCGCGCGAGCTTTTCGAATAATACCGGTCCGCCGGGCCCGAAATCCGCAAGCAAGAAATTTCCCGCGCTCGGATACGTCTTTACGCCCAAACGCTTCAATTCCGCGGCGAACCATGCGCGCCGGCGTTTGACTTCCCGCACGTGCCTGCGCATCACCACCTGGTCGCGCACTGCGGCATCCGCGGCAACGAGTGCCGCCAGATTGACGGGGTAGGGAGGCATGGCGCGCCGCAAGAGCGCGAGCGACTTGGCGCAGGCAATCACTGCGCCCAGGCGCAAGGCTGCAAGTCCCGCAGCCTTCGAAAATGTTCGCGCCACAAACAACTGCGGATACCTGCGTATCCACGGGATGAGCGTCAGGCCGGAAAAGTCCGCATAGGCTTCGTCGATCACCACGGCAGTATGCGTCGCCGCCTTCAGAATCGCCTGCAACTGTGCCTTCCGGAGCAGCGTGCCCGTGGGATTATTGGGATTGGCGAGGAACAGGACCCGCGGCCTTTTGCGCAACGCCAGAAGCGCGTCCGCGAGCGGAAACTCCATCTCGGCGTTGTAGCGCATGACGTCAATGCGCGCTGCAAAGATCTCCGCGTAGTAGCGGTACATCGGAAATGTCGGCTCGCAGATCAGAATGCGGCTCCCGGCATCCACGAAGGTGTCGAAGAAAACGCGCAGGGCATCGTCTCCGCCATTGGCCAGCAGCAGTTCTTGCGGGCGAACGCCGAAATAACGCGCCAGGCGCCGCGTGGGCGCTAGGTACTCGGGATACATGGCAAGCTGTTTCGCGCTCAGTTTCGCGAGGGCACGCAGCACCGCCGGAGCACAGCCCGCGGTGTTCTCGTTGAAATCCAGGCGCAGCTTGTTCCGCCGGCCCTCCGCGGGCGGCTCATAGGTGCGCCGTTCGAGGATGGCTCTGCGGACCGGCAACCGGACTTTCATCGCCGTACCTCCACGGCCTTCGCGTGCGCCAGCAATCCTTCGGCCTTCGCTAGGGTCCGGACATCCCCGGCCAGTCGGGCGAAGCCGCGCTGGCCGATGGATTGGACGCTGATGCATTTCACGAAATCGGCTGCGCAGAGGCCGCCGCGCATGCGCGCCCAGCCTCCGGTCGGCAGGACGTGGTTGCTGCCGCTCAGGTAGTCGCCCAGGGGCTGTGCGCCCCAGGGCCCCAGAAACACGGTTCCCGCCGCGCGGATCTTCTGCAGCAGCATTTGGGAATTGTCCGGGAGACTGAGGTGCTCCGGGGCAAAGCGGTTGACGAAATCGCATGCGGCGCCGAGCGAAGCGGCAAGCACGATGGCTCCCGTACGCCGCATGGACAGGTGTGCCGGATTGGCCGGCGGAAAACTCTTTAGTTGCGCCTCTGCTTCCGCAGCGACAGTCCGCGCGAGCTCCGCCGACGTGGTCACCAGATAGCTGCCCGCATCCGGCGCATGCTCCGCCTGGGCCAGCAGGTCCGCCGCAATCCAGCGTGGATTGCCCTTCGTCGCCAGGACGATGGCTTCCGTGGGTCCCGCCGGCAGATCGATCGCACAATCGCTGCTGACCAGCTGCTTTGCGGCGGTGACATAGCGGTTGCCGGGTCCAAAAATCTTGTCCACGCGCCGGATTTCGCGCGTTCCATAAGCCAGCGCCGCGATGGCCTGCGCGCCGCCAACCCTGGCTACCTCGGCGACACCGAGAAGCTTGGCCGCGGCCAGTAACTCCGCATTCGGTCGGGGGCAGACCACCACAATACGCGGCACTCCAGCTGCCAGCGCCGGAACTACGGTCATGACCAACGTCGAGACCAGGGCAAATCGCCCGCCGGGGATATAGCAGCCGATGGACTCGATGGGCCGGACCATCTGGCCGACCTTCACGCCCGGCTCGACGTCGAGCGTCCACGGCCGGGGCAACTGTTTCTCGGCAACCCGCCGCACATTTCTGACGGAATGACGCAACGCCTGCAGGAAGTCAGCGCTCACTTCGCGGGCCAGGGCCCGCATCTCGCGGCGCGCAATCCACACGCCCTCGCGCCGCAAATCCACTCCATCGAGTTTCTTGGCCCATGCCGCGAGAGCCACATCGCCGCGCTTGCGAACATCGGCAATAATCCGCGCGGCAATCCGCTCCGCCGCGGCGTCGCGCTGCTGGCGCGTCCGCAGAAACTGTTTCTCGAGCGCAGGGGTGAGTTTCAGGATGCGCATTACAGCACAATCTTGTTCAAGGGATACTCGACGATCCCCTGCGCGTTCGCGGCTTTGAGTTTGGGCAGAATCTGCCGCACCACCGCTTCCTCGATGATCGTGTTCACCGCCACCCACTCGGAATCGCTCAGCGGCGATATCGTGGGATTCTTCAGCGCCGGCAGCACGCCGAGCACGGCCGCCAGATCCTCGCGCCGCACGTTGAGCATCAGTCCCACCTTGCTGGCCGCAGCGATGGCCCCTTGCAGCATGAGGATCAGGTTTTCCGCCTTCTCGCGTTTCCAGGGATCCGCAGCCGCTGCGCGGTTCATGATGAAGACCGTCGCCGATTCGAGAATCGTATCGACGATGCGCAGGCGGTTGGCCCGCAGCGAGGATCCGGTCTCCGTCACTTCCACGATGGCGTCGGCGAGCTGCGGCACTTTCACTTCCGTTGCGCCCCAGGAGAATTCCACGCGGGCCTGCACGCCATGCCGCGCCAGATACTTTTCGGTGATTTGCACCACCTCCGTTGCGATGACTTTGCCTTCCAGATCTTTCGGCGAGCGAATGGGCGAATCCTCCGGCACCGCGAGCACCCAGCGCACCCGCGCCAGTCTCTGTTTGGCGTAGACCAGCTCGGCCAGCTCCTCGACGGCCGCTCCGGTTTCGACGACCCAGTCGTGCCCGGTGATGCCGGCGTCCAGAGCCCCGGTCTCGACGTAGCGCGCCATCTCCTGCGCGCGCACCAGCAAGCATTCGATCTCCAGGTCGTCAATCGCCGGCACATAGCTGCGCGAACTCAGCGTGACCTTCCAGCCTCCGCGCGTCAAAAGGTCGATCGTCGCTTCCTGCAGGCTGCCCTTGGGGATTCCCAGCTTCAGCCGGCTCATCGTTTGTTCTCCTGTCCATAAACTTTTTCCGGCGAAAAGGTCCGCTCAGAGCTCACCGTAACGCTTCCATCGCCGTCCATTTTGCGGAAAAAGCAGCTGCGGTAGCCTTCGTGGCAAACCCCGGGTCCGGCGGCTTCGACGCGCACGAGCAGCGCATCGGCGTCGCAATCCACGAGCAGCTCGCGTACTTTCAACACATGCCCGCTGGATTCGCCCTTCTTCCAGAGGCGGTTTCTGGAGCGGCTGAAGAACACGACCTCGCGGGTCCGCAGCGTCTCGGCCAGGGCCTCCGCGTTCATAAAACCGAGCATCAGCACGTCGCCCGTTCCATGATCCTGCACGATGGCCGAAACCAGACCGCCGCTCTTTTCAAATGCCATTTCCATGGTGCTTTCCCCCTTGAAACTATTGCCCAAAAACAAAAAACCCGCTGGGGCTTTTTGCGCCAGCGGGCCGATGAGTGCTTTGTTTAGCGAATCGCTATGCACACCTCATCGGGCGCGGCGTGTGGCCGTGATGATGATGATGCGCCCGGCGGTTGCGTGTGCTGAACATTGCGAAGGAAGAGAATAAAGAATCTCCGCGGGTCTGTCAATGCGAAGATTTCGAAAATTCAGCGTTGGCGCTGGATGCACCCGGAAGTTTGTGCGCGAGCAGGCATTCCGGGAAAGCGGTACGGAAACTCACATGGGCGGAGCTTCGATCTGAATGGGCTGGTTCCAATCCGAATAACTGGTAACCATGCCACCACTGCCCATGCTCACGGCCACCGGCAGATGCTGATTCGGCTCGATGCACACCGTATAGCGCAAACCGTTATTGCCATGCCGCTGCCCGGCGCTTCCGGGCAGCTTGAGATTCACCATCCACTGCTGGCAATTGCCGCTGCTGGTCCCGACGAAGGCTCCGCGGGCAATGTCTGCATTTTCCGACATTCTTGCCAGAAGGGTTACCTGTTCCCGGCCTTCATTCATCACCGCCCAGGGGGCGGGCTCGCCCGGGTTCTCTCCACAAGGGGACCATCCGCTTGGCGGGGTGTCCTGCACAGTCCAGGTGCCATCCTGCTGCTCAACGTACGCCTTGTTGGCGATGCGGACCGCATGGAAGGCGCGGTCGCCAATGGTGGTGGTGAAGCGCTCACGGTCCGGACAGGAAACCTCGATTAAGGTCTCGAGAGGATGGCCCGGATGCAGGCGCAATACGATCTTCATGCGGTAGCTCTTCGCATTTTTTTTGGCATCAAAGGAGCGCTGAATTTCTGTTTTGCCCGTTGTGAAGCTCGCTTTTACGCCGGCCAGCAGCTTCTGCGTGTAACCAGGCTCTGTAACGGCCACGCCGCTCAGTGTCGAAGGGCGTGTTGCAGAAGCGCGAATGAGCGCAATGGCTACGGCCATGAGCGCGATCACTCCGGTGGCTATTAAGATGACTTTCTTCATGGTTACCTTCCTTCGCTCGCGCCAGTCTCTTCAGTAGGACTCATTCTGATGATCCTCGCCATGGCAGCGCAGAGAACAGGAGCCGTGTCCGGGACTGGTTCGGGTGAACTGCAGCACCCCTTGGCTGTTGGGCGCGACAATGCTGCGGTCAAAATTTATCAGCATGGGCGCAGACGAAGCGTGGGGATCATGACACGTGGAACAAGCGGCGCGTTGTTCCACAACGTGCAGGCTATGTTTTCCGAAACTGCGGTCCGCTAGCACGCTGTTCTGAACCTCGTGGCACTTATCGCACAACGCGTAATTGGATAGCGTGTAGGTCACTCCGGAACCGTTGCTCCCCGGCGTGGCCGGCGGGGGTTCCATGGTGTCGCCGCGCTCCAGGATGTGCGGCAGATTGGACCCGTGCGGCCCGCTGGGGAGGTTGCCGGAAATACCCAGATTCCGCCCTGTGTCGCTGTTGTGGCAGTCGGTGCAGTAAATCTGGCTGCCACCGGAAAGCGGCCGGCTGGTGACCGGCGCGCCACTGGAATTCGTCACGTTTGTCCGCAGGCTCGGCACTTCGACCAGCGACAGATCGCGCGCCCGGGTCACCGGATGAAAGGAGGTGCTCAGCGTGAACTCGACGCGCGTGTTATAGGCGTTCAAGTTTCCGGCGTCGAATTGCCGCTGCGGATTGCGTCCGTAGCCGATGCCTGCCGTGCCGTAATCGAGAGCCTGCGGCTTATTGGCGCTATCGCCGTGGCACTTGAAGCAAATTTCATATTCGTTGACGGCTTGCGGCAGGAACGAATTGCCCGCGGACTGGCCTTTTACGCCGAGCAGAGCCCCACTCACCAAAGGAGGCTGTGCCGTGACGCTACTGGCGATGTGAGGGTTGTGGCAGTCCGTGCACTCCGCATGGCGAGGCAGTCCCACGCCGGTTTCCGGAAGCGGATGCGCCGCGGAATTGGGACTTTCGGCGGCATCATGCGAGGAAGGCGTTAGCAGCACCGGGTGCTTGTAGGTCTTGCCCAGAAACTCCGTTTTGATATTGCGGTCGGTCACCGTGCCGTCGTGGCACTGGAAGCAGACGTTTTCTTCCGTTTGTTTCATTAGGCGCTGCGAAACCTGAGGCGCGTGCGGGCGATGGCAGCTCTCGCACCCGTTATTCCTGACTCCCGTGTATCCGGTGTGCGCTCCCTGGTCTTGCGTGTAGCGAAGGTCTTCCACCGGATCGGGCGGCCGGCTGTGCACCGAACCATCCCAGCCAATTTTCTGGTGGCAGGTCAGGCACAGGCTGGAGGCCTGGTTGGACTTCACCAGGAACTTGCGCGTAATCGGATCGGCGTCTTCCCGATGCGGATCGTGGCAGCTCGTACATTGCAGTTTGCCGCTTCGATCGAGGCGGACGGGATCGGATGCCGGGGGGTTCAGAGTTTCCGGACCGGGTTGCGGCACAAAACTGAACGGATGGTCATTGCCAAAGGTCTGATCACCGGCAAGATTGGACGCGGAACTGGCCGGCAATGTGTAGCCGTTGCCCTGAACGAAAGCAATGGCTCCGTCATTGACCGTGTCACCCAGAGCAATGGTCCCATCATGGCAACTGAGGCAAAGCTTGGAAATGTCTTGCGGCTGGATGGCGGTAACCGTGGATTGCAGCGTGCTGCTGCTGTAGGTGGGAAAATCCTGCGTCGACAGCCGGTGATTCCACAGATAGTTACCCGGCGAGGCATTGTGGGGCGTGTGGCAGAAGACGCATGCGTCATCCGTGGACGAAGAACGGACCTGAGCAGAAGATCCCGCGCGAAAATCGTGCTTGCTGTTCAGGATGGCCGATTTGTTGCCGGTTTGAGCGTTGACCGCGGGCGCGATGCCCGCCAGCAACAAGAACGCGAAGTGTCTTGCGCCTCGCACTCAGCGGCCTCCCCCTCCGCCGGCCCTCGGGCGGAAGATCTCGACGCGGCCGTTCTGGCCATCGGCCACGTAGATTTTGCCTTCCTTGTCCAGGGCGATGCCGGTTGGCAGAAAGAACTCTCCCGGGGCGCTTCCGGTATTGCCGAAAGCAAAGAGCATCTGTCCGTCAGGGTCATAGGCCTGCACGCGGTCGTTTCTTCCTTCCACGACAAGAATGCGGCCCTGGCTGTCGACGACAATGCCCTTGGGCTTGTCGAACTCCCCGGAGTGGTCGCCCAATTGTCCGAATGCGGAGAGAAAGTTTCCGGAGGCATCCAGGTGCTGCACGCGGGAGTTGAGGGAGTCTACGATCCACAGAGTTCCGTCGGCGCCGATGGTTATGTGCGTCGGATAATTGAACTCTACCGGGCCCTTTCCTGGCTTGCCGAAGCGGTTCAGCACTTTGCCGTCAGCGTTGAGCACCACCACGCGCATGGACACGGTATCCACCACATATAGAATGTCCTGCTGGCGATCGATGGCCAGTCCCGTGCAGCGCTTGAAGATGCTCTCGTCGTTTCCCAGTCCGCCAAGCGTCCTCAGGAACTTGCCGTCCGGCCGGAAGACGAAGATGCGGGAGCGGCCGGAGTCGGTGACATAGATGCGGCCCTGGCTGTCGAGGGCGACGGCAATCGGAGAAAGGAAGGGGTCTGAAGCCGGTGGGTGAAGCTGTTTGTACTGGTGTCCGGCGCTGTCGAACATGTGCACGACCTGGCCCTTCGTGTCGGCCACCAGAACCCGGCCATTTGCATCTACCGCAATTCCATGGGGCAAAACCATGCGGCGGTGGTCGTCTTCCAGCCCCAGCACCTTTTTGAGGAAGCGTTTGAAACCTGACGGCCGGCCCTTCACGTCCGCGGGACTGCGCAGGGAGCCCAGGTAATCCACGGGCCCTAAGGAGACCGGCGCGGTGGGTGTGGGTGGCGTGGTGGAAGAAGAGGCGGTGACGGCGATGGCCAGCACGAGCGCGCCCGCAACGGCAATTATGATTGGCAGCGCGACCTTTGTCTTGCGGTTCATGATGGCTACCGCTTTCCCCTTTCCCATTCAGAAAATCCTGAAATCCCTGCCAATTCGCAGGTACCACATCGCCAAACGATTGCCCGTCAGGCCTGTAATCACGATCACGTTGTTTATATTACGGGAGTAGCCCCCTTCCAGCGAAAACCGGCCGAGACGGTAGCGCGCACTGGCCTGCAGATAGTTGTAGGTCTGGTCTGAAGCAACCAATTGTGTATCTTCCTTGCGCCACGAGAATAAGACGTCCAGTCGGCGCTCCGGCCTTCCGATAATACTCAGGCCTTGGCTATGGGTAGTGCGGTCGAGCAGCGGAGTAGCCAGCAGCTGACTGATGGGCAGCGGAATCACCAGGAACTGGCGGTCGATCAGACCAAGTGGGAAGAGGGCGCCAGCGCCGTCCATGAAAGAGCTGGTGAAAGCGAGTGAGAACAGGCGCTGGTCGGCTTGGATGGAATACGTGGTGCTCTTGCTGCGGGTGTTCCCGCTGACGTTCAGCAAATCCACCTGGGAGTATTCCGCACCGCCCCGCAGCCGGAAGTATTTTACGATGTGGGTCTCCGCTTCCACTCCCACACGCTTTTCAGCGGTGAACCCGCCGATCTGCTCCACCAGATTGAGCCGGGTATCCTGAGCGGACCCCGTGAGGCGCACGGAGCGCACGTTGCCCCAGCCGATACGTCCAAGGAAGCTATTCGACCAGGAGTTTGGCGAACGAGCCAGTGTCGTGCCCGCCAGCTGAAAGCGGCCGGTGTAGGCTCCCATCAGGTCAAAATGGTGCCAGCGGCGCTCCGCGGAGACGGTGGAGGCGGTTTCCGTGAAGGAGGTCCGGCTCTCGAGCACTCCGGTGACAGGAGTTGAGCGTATGGTTCGGACTTCTTGCGTCAAGCGCAGCCCTTCGAATAGACGGTAACCCACCCGCCCGCTGACCGCGTGCGAGACGCTGGAAACAAGGGAGAGCACCTGGATGGGACCTCCTCCGGGGACCACCACGTTGCCGAACCCCGCGCCCTCGAAGTCCACCTGAGTAAACGCATAGCCAGCATCCAGCGATACCCGCGGACTGAGCTGCACGTTAAAGGTCACGTTGTTGGTGAACTCACTGTTGTCGCTTGTACCGTCACCCCCAAGATGGTCATGCCGCCACACCTCGCGGTTATCGAACAGCAGGCGCGCCTTGTTGTCCCAGAAAGTGCGATTGAGATTGAAGCCTGCAGCGCGAGTGGAATTATCAAATAGACTATCCTGGCTGATCTGGGAGACACCGGCCGAATTGCCCTCGCCAACGGAAAAATTCCCCGCCCAGTGCCAGTCCTTCCAGAAGTCGGAAATGCCCAGGTTGAAGGCCTTCTCATCGTAAGTGCGGTCGGCGAACGACGTGGGCACATGCACCGCGCTGCCGTATTCCTGGAACGATGCGGTGATCCGGGGCAGGCTGGGGAACAGCATGTCCCACTGTACGTCGAGCCGGGAATTGTCATCGGTCTGATCCAGACCGAGCCCGCTGACCCCGTGGTTGTTCTTTGTGTAACTCGCCCGCAGCGGCACGTGGCTTTTGGGCAGAAAAACTCCGCCCAGGGCCAGGTTGATGCCTCCGGTGCTCAGGTCTCCGCGATCGGAGGTGTTGGCCCCTTTTTGAAAATTGAAGCCGGCATTGAGGCGCAGGAACCTGGGATCGAACAGAAAGCCGTCGCTATTCAGGCGAAAGTCGCCCACTGGAAAAAGCTGGCCGGCCTCTGTCTTTTGCCCCACCATGCTCTGCGTGGTATGGGTGATGCTGATCCCGGCAAATCCGGTGACATGCCAGCGCGGAGGCTCGTAGCCGGAATACTGGGCGTGCGCCAGCGTGCTAACCAACAGCGCCAGGGCTATGCTCAGCAGGATGGTCCGAATTGGTTTGGCGCTGGTCATGGAAAATTTGGGAGGGGGCAGCGAGGCTAAGCGCCCCCCTCCCTCGTGGTTTTACAGGTGGCAGTACACGCACGACGTCCCAGTCAGAGTCTGGGCCGGTGTGCTGGGGTACGTCCGGAAGAACAGGTGCGCTCCCGAGCTGGGGCCTGCATGGGGATCGTGGCAGGTTGCGCACTGCATTCTGCCGGCGAAGAGCGGAACATTGCCGTTGCCGTCAACCGAGTTTTGGTCCGCGGCTGGCAATATGCCGATGGCTGCTGCCGTAGTGGGATCGGGGTAAACGAAATTGACCGGGTGCTGCTTGGTCAAGTCCCGTACCGTGGTGTCATCGGGCATGAAAAGGGTGCCCTGAGGAAGCGGTTGGAAGTTTGCGGCCGGTTGTACTTCGTACCAGGAGTTGATGGCAACCGTACCGTCATGGCAGCTCAAGCACAGGTTACTCACCACCAGCTGGCCGCCAAGGTCAGTCGGAGTGGAACGCATGCTATCGCTGGTGTAAACGCCATAGCTGGCGACGTTCGACAGGGTGTGGTTCCACAGCAAATAGCCGGGACCCGTCGGGGCGCTGCCAAATTTATGGGCAACGTGGCAGAAATTACAAAGTGTGTAGCTGGCGCCGCCCAATTGCGTCTTGAAATCATGGGCGGAACCATACACGGCCGATTTGGGGGCCCTTGCGGCATACGCTGGAAACGCGATGCATACCGCCAAGGCCAACAGAGCGACCTTTACGACTAGTTTCATACGGCCTCCTTGAACAACGACTGCTTATCCGGTGCACGTTCTCCGCAGCAGCAACCACAACTGCCGCGGCCCCTGTCCGGCTTATCGCCGGAACAGAAACTCTTAGTTTTCGCCCCCCAGGAATTGAAAGATCTGCAAACGATGATTCAGCTGATCGCTCACGTAGACCTTCTGGCTCTGGTCGATGTAAATTCCCAGGGGAAGGTTAAAGGCCCCGGGTACGTTGCCGAACTGTCCGATCCACATCAGCAGCACGCCCTTGGGGCTGAAAATCTGAAAATTATTGAAGGCGGCGTCCACCACCCAGTAGTTGCCTTCCTTATCTATGGCAATGCCCTTGGGACGGGTGAACTCGCCCGGCCGGTCCCCCCGGGTGCCGAAGCGCCGCACAAACTTAAAACCTGGCGTAAACACCTGCACGGAGCAACTTCCCGTATCCGTAACTGCAAAACTGCCGTCGGGCCCCACGGCAATCCCCACGGGAAAATTGAACTCGCCGTTCTTTTCGCCGCGCTTGCCGACTGTATTCTTTAGTTCCAGAGTGTCCAGATCGAACACCAGCACCTGGTGCAGATGAGAGTCCACCACGTAAAGGCGCCGGCGGCCTTCGTCCAGCGCCATGAAAGTGGGATTTTTGACGCCATCTTTGCCGCCCAAGGTGGCCAGGAGCTGGCCGTTGGGGTCGAACTTCAAGACCATGTGTTGCAGTGGATCGGAGACGAAGATGTTGTCTTGGGCATCCACCACGACGCCCAGCGGCGTCTGCAGCACAATGCCCCGGTCGCCCTGCAAACGGCTGACTGTTTTTTTCGCCTGGTCAATGATGAATACGACGGACCGCTGCGTGGAGGCGAAGATGATCCGCCCGTGCGAGTCCGTGGCAATTCCCGCAGGTTTCTCGAAAAACTCCGTGGCATTGGGGTCGGGATTGCCCACCATCTTGTCGAGCCAGGACTTTTTCTTTCTGGGCTCTATGTCGAAGTTGTTCGACAACTGCTGCAAATACTTGACGCGCGGTTTGTCCGGAGGCAGCGGCCAGATCAGCTGCGAGGTGTCCACCTTGGTCGCCTGCGGCTTCTGCTTGTCGGTTGCGGCTAGCAGAAGGGGCAGGGCCAAAGCTACAAGGGCTAGTTGCAGGAGGCGGATTGTTTTTCTGTCTTGGTTCATGACTGGCTCATCTCACGGGTTTTTGTCTTTGGGCTTCGGCGGCTTTTGCGGCATGGTCGAGGGCTGTTTGGAGCGCATTTGCGCTTCCTTCTCCCGTTGCGCTTCGAGTGCATCCGCGCGTTTCTGCGCTTCCGCCATATTGGCTTCGTCATTGGCCAGATGGCAGGCATCGCATACGTCCATTTTTTTGCCCTTGTATTCCGTCACGCGGATCAACTTCGCCCGCGTGGCGGCGTGGTTTTCATGACAGGTCAGGCAGGAAATCTTCTCCCCCGGTTGGAGCGGATTGGGAGCATCCGCGACCTTGTGGTTTCCCATCGGGTGACCAAACTTCAACGTCGGATCCAGCCCGATTTTGGGAATCTGGTTGAACTCTTCGCCGCTGAGCGTCTGCCCGGCAAACAACTCCACGCTTTCGCCCGCGTTGGCGCGCACCCCGTGGCAGGCCAGGCACAGCGCGTTCATCGGCGCGCGGGTCTGCGCGGTGAACTCCGAGCTGTGCGGGTCGTGGCAGACGATGCAGCGCTTCTGTTCGTAGGGGCGGTGCAGCATGCCGTCGTTTTCGACCTTGGCCAGCTCGTGGCAGGTGAGGCAGATCTCCCCGGCCGGCGCCGTCAGCCCGATCCGTGTGGTCTCCCCTTTGGTTTCCACGGTGTGGCAGGCCGTGCAGCCCAGGGCCATCGCCGAGTGCACGTGCTTGCCTTGCTGCTTTTCCGCGTGGCATTCCGTGCATTGCGCGGCGTCGAAGTCCGCCGCCAGTGCTACCGGATGCTCGGCCACTTGCTGCGGCGGGAGCGCCCACACCAATAGCGCATAAAGGAAAAAGCAGATCATTCAGGTAAGGCTCCAGCTTGATCTAACTTTTTCTATACGCAATTTGCATGCCGCTCACCTGCAAGAAATGCGGTTTCTAACATCTTTGCTAAAAACAACTTACGGTGGGTTGGTCAGCAGCTTTGTTCCAGAACGGTTGCGGGATGGGTGATTTCACTCAGTGTCGGGGTAAAAGTCGCAGATGGTTGACAAGGCAGGAGATATGCAAACTTTTTCCGTCCGATCACCACGAAGCGGGCAAAACAAATTTACGGAATTTTCAGCGGATCTGTCTGGCTAGGTTTGCCCGTTTTCCGCTTGTACGATGAGATCAAGAACGCGCTGCCGTTGCGAGAAATTCGGATTTGTCTCCAGCAGTTTTTTCCAGATGCTCAGTGCTCCGGCGATGTCCTTCAAGCCTTCCTGGCGGATGATTCCCAGGTTCATCATCGTCGGCGCGTAGTTCGGCTGAATCGCCAGGGCCTTGTCGTACTCGGCGATGGCCTTCTCCGCTGAGCCTAGGTACCAGTAGGCCGTGCCCAGATCCGTGCGCACATCCATGTTCTTCGGATCGATCTCCAGCACGCGGCGGTAGTTTTCAATCGCTTCCTGGAACTGCTTGTGATCGTAATAAAAATTACCCAGCTGGATCAGCGCCACGCGGTTCTTCGGGTCGGCCTTTACCGCTGCGAGCAGCGGCGCCGCCATCTTCTGCAGGGCCTCCGGAGATGCCGCCGGCTGGGATTCGCCCGGGGCCACAGCGCCCGGTGGCAGGTTCGCGGAAGCTGCCGTGGCGAGCACGGGCGCCGAGGCGTCGCGTGTCAGTGAGCCAATGGCCAAGCCGGCCATGAAAGCGAACAGCGCCAGGAGGATCACCCCGCGGGTGGTCCACTGGCCTACAGGTTTCGCCTGCGGCAGGGGTTGAGGTTGCGGGTGTGGGAGATGGCGCGACATTCTTGTCCCTCGTTCCGGAATAGATTTCGGATGCACAGGAGTCTTATTTCTCCACAGAGACGCCGGGCAACCGATGCGTCTTGCGACGAACGGCTTTGTCACCAGGGTTCTTCCTGTTGACAAAAAGTACTGGTCTTGGCATTTGCACTGCACGTTCCATAGTGAGGATTTTTCCCGTGATTTTCCTTCTCCTTGAGAAGAGAGGACTTACACTGAAGCATCCCAGAGAGGACACCCCATCGCGCCGGATTTCTGGGGGATATCCCCCTTGCTGTGCGGAATTTACCGCTGCAAACGGCCGAGCGGACTGATTTCGGAAGCAAAGGAATACGCATGCCGGAGGAATTCGCCCCGCGGATTGCCTATTTTTCCATGGAGATCGCCGTGGATCCCCACTGCCCGACCTATGCCGGCGGGCTGGGAATCCTGGCCGGAGACATGCTGCGCGGCGCGGCCGATCTGGGCGTTCCGATCGTTGGCGTGACGCTGCTCCCCCGCAAGGGCTACTTCCGGCAGCGTCTCGACGCTCAGGGGCAACAGACGGAACTGGCCGATGAGTGCCAGCCAGAAAAGTTCCTGGAATCTGTCGGCGCCGATTGTACGCTGCGCTTTGACAGCGCAACCGTGCGCGTCCGCGCCTGGCGCTATGTCATGCAAGGTCTCGCCGGCCACCGCGTCCCCATCTATTTCCTTGACACCGACCTCCCGGAAAACCCCGACTGGTGCCGCGCCCTCTCCGATTTCCTTTACGGTGGCGACCAGCACTACCGGCTGTGCCAGGAGGTAGTTCTGGGAATAGGTGGAGTCTATATGCTGCGCGCGCTGGGCTATCACAACATCCGGCGCTTCCACATGAACGAGGGGCACTCTGCGCTGCTGACTTTGGCGCTGCTCGAAGAGCGCATCGGGAAACTTAATCACACCGCGGTGACCGAGGAAGACATCGAGGCCGTGCGCCAGAATTGCGTCTTTACCACGCACACCCCCGTCCCCGCCGGCTATGACCAGTTTCCCACCGACCTTGCATGCCAGGTGCTCGGACCGGAGCGCAGCGCGCTGATCGAGACCACGCACTGCTGCCTGGGCGGTATGCTGAACATGACCTACATGGGGCTGCGTTTCTCGCGCTACATCAACGGCGTGGCCATGCATCACGGGGAGATCTCCCGGGGCCTGTTCCCAAACTACCCGATTCACGCCATCACCAACGGCGTGCACGCCGTCACCTGGACCGCCCCCGCCTTTCAGGAGCTTCTCGACCGGCACATCCCGGAGTGGCGTCAGGATAATCTCTATCTCCGCTACGCGGTGGGCATTGACTTGGAGGCCATCGAAGATGCGCACGCGCGCGCCAAGCAGGCCCTGCTCGAGGAGGTTGCCAAAGCCACCGGCGTGCAGCTCGAACCCCAGGCTCTCACCCTGGGCTTCGCGCGCCGCGCCGCCGTCTACAAGCGCGCCGATCTGCTCTTTGCCGATCTCGAAAAGCTCCGCGCCATCCGCAAGCGGGCCGGCCCCTTGCAGGTCATCTACGGCGGCAAGGCTCATCCCCGCGATGAGGAAGGCAAAGCCGTGATTCGCAAGGTCTTCCAGGCCGCCGCAGCGCTGCGCGGGGAGATTCCCGTGGTTTACGTCGAAAATTACGACATGCGCTGGGCGCTCCTGTTCACCAGCGGCGTGGATCTCTGGCTCAACACCCCGCATCGCCCCTACGAAGCTTCCGGCACCAGCGGGATGAAGGCGGCTCTCAACGGCGTGCCCAGCCTCAGCGTTCGCGACGGCTGGTGGATCGAAGGCCATTTCGAAGGTGTGACCGGCTGGGCCATCGGTTACGACCAGGACCCGGAAGACCACGCCGTGGAGATCGCCTCGCTCTATGACAAGCTCGAGCGCGTTATCCTGCCCATGTTCTATGCGCGGCCCAAGGCCTACGCCGAAGTGATGCGCTCCTGCATCGCCCTCAACGGCTCTTTTTTCAACACCCAGCGCATGATTTCTCAGTACATCCGCGACGCCTACATTCCTGGCATGCTGCGGGGCGCCGCTCCCGCTCTGGCCCGCGACGCAGGACCGTCCTCTTAGCCTGTTGGCAAAGCGGCGTTTTGAGGAAGGCGGGACTTCAGTCGTGCCCTGAACGCGGCGCTTCCCGTGCGGCTTTCGCCGCTGAGGTTCCGCGTAGTTGATTTGCATTCGCTCTCTTCACGGAGTCAGGACGGCTCCGACCATTTTCCCGGTCCGGGCGGAAGCCTCTTGTACGTCGCGCGGCTGCAGCAGGCTCCGGCCGTCTTTATATTCCAGCGTGTAGAACTGGCAACAATGGCGGCACAGCCAGAAGTGGATCACCCCGTGGGTGTGCTCGGCCGTGTCGGCATCGGGATGATCGTGAGCAAAGCGAAAGAATTCTCCGCCCAAGTGGTAGTCAAACGG
>JAIQGG010000010.1 GCA_020072785.1 Terriglobia bacterium
CGGGAGTGGAGATGGTGATGCCGGGGGACAACATTTCGGCGGAGATCACGCTGATCACGCCGGTGGCGCTGGAGAAGGGGCTGCGCTTCGCCATCCGCGAAGGCGGGCACACCGTCGGCGCCGGCGCGGTCTCGGAGATAATCGAGTAAACCCATGATGAGACAGGGTGACAAGATTCGCATTCGCCTCAAGGCGTACGACCACCGGATTCTGGACCAGTCCACCCGGGAGATCGTGGAGACCGCGAAGCGCACCGGCGCGGACGTAGCCGGGCCGATTCCGCTGCCGACCACGATCAACCGCTGGACGGTGCTGCGGTCGCCGCACGTGGACAAGAAATCGCGCGAGCAGTTCGAAATGCGCACACACAAGCGGCTGATCGACATTCTCGAGCCGACGCCGGACACCGTGGACGCGCTGATGAAGCTGGATCTGCCGCCGGGCGTGGATGTGGAGATCAAGGCCTTCGGGCACGCGGCGAAGTAAGGCAGAAAGAACCTTCGGCGGGAAGAGAGACGCGAATGGCAGTGAACGGGATCATCGGAATCAAGCTGGGCACCACGCAGGTGTTCCAGAAAGACGGCACGGCGGTGCCGTGCACGGTGCTGCAGGCCGGGCCGTGCGTGGTGGTGCAGCGGCGCACGAAAGAGAAGGACGGCTACGACGCAGCGCAGCTGGGGCTGGTGGAGTTCGTGAAGCCGCAGCGGGTCACCAAGGCCATGACCGGGCACTTCAAGAAGGCCAACGTGGCTTCGATGAAGGTGCTGCGCGAAGTGCGCATCGAGGAATCGGCCGACGAGACCAAGACCGGCGACCGCGTGCTGGTGGACCGCTTCACGGCGGGCGAGCTGGTGGACGTCACCGGCGTGAGCAAGGGCAAGGGATTTGCGGGCGGCGTGAAGCGCTGGCACTACCGCGGCGGCGACTCGACGCACGGCTCGATGCATCACCGGGCGCCGGGCGGCATCGGCGGCAGCTCGTTTCCCTCGCGCGTCTGGAAGAACCAGCATTTCCCGGGACACATGGGACATGCGCGGGTGACGGCGAAGAACCTGGAAGTGGTGCAAGTGGACGCGGAGGAAAACCTGCTGCTGGTGCGCGGGTCCGTGCCGGGCCCGAGCGGAGCGGTCATTCTGATCCGCAAGGTCAAGCAGGCTAAGTAAGAGGCTCGCACAGCCCGCAAGCGAGCGGGGCTGGGCGCAAAGGAAAGCGAAAACGTTATGCCGGTCGTGGATGTCGTCAATCTGGATGGGAAGAAAGTCGGCCAGGTGGATCTGGCGGACAGCGTGTTTGCCGCGAAGGTGAACGCGCATCTTCTGCACGAGGCCTCGCGGTGGTACCTGGCCGGCGAGCGCGCGGGGACGCACAAGACCAAGGTGCGCTCCGAGGTGCGGGGATCGGGCAAGAAACTCTGGAAGCAGAAGGGCACGGGCCGCGCGCGCATGGGCTCCATCCGCTCCTCGATCTGGCGCAAGGGCGGCACGGTGCACGGGCCGCAGCCGCGGGATTACAGCTACGCGCTGCCGAAGAAGATGGTGCTGGGCGCGCTGCGCTCGGCGCTGTCGGAGAAGCTGGCGGAGCAGAAGCTGACGATCGTGGACGGCTGGGCGCTGGAAACCAACAAGACCAAGGCGCTGCGCACCACGCTGGACAAGTTGAACGGGCAGAAGACCATTCTGCTGGTGGAAAGCGGCGAGAACCGCAACCTGCAACTGGCCAGCCGCAATCTAGCAGGCGTGAAGCTGGTGGCGCCGCACGTGCTGCAGCCCTACGACCTGCTGCGGCATGACCGGCTGATCTGTTCCAAGGATGCCGCGGCGCGGCTGAGCCGCACGCTGAATCCGGAGAAGCCGGCGGTGGAAGCGGGGCTGGTGGCGACCATCGCTCCGGCGCCGGCAGCCAATGTTTCGGCGGCCCCGGAGAAGAAGGCAGCGGCGCCGAAGGCGGCCGCCAAGAAGGCGGAAAAGCCCGCGGCGAAGAAGGCCGCCAAGCCGGCCAAGTCTTCGCACAAGGCGAAGGGCAAGGACTAAGCCATGGCCATGACGCAATTTCAGATCATCCGCCGGCCGATCATCACGGAAAAAGGGCTGGGCGTGAAGGAAACGCAGCACACGGTGGTCTTCGAAGTCGCCGCGCAGGCGACGAAGACCCAGATCAAGGAAGCCGTGCAGCAGATTTTCAAGGTGAAGGTTGCGGGCGTGCGCACCGCCAATTTCTTCGGCAAGATGCGGCGCCGTGGGCAGTCGGAAGGCTACCGGCGCGACTGGAAGAAAGCCTACGTCAAGCTCGCCGAGGGCGAGAAGATGATCGAGTACGCGGAGAACCTGTAGGGAATTCCCGCGAGGGCGCGGGCGTGCAGAGGACAAGAGGCAACGATGGGACTCAAGAGCTTTAACCCATACACGGCGTCGCGGCGGTTCATTACCGTCCTGGACAAGAGCGCCATTACGAAAGAGCAGCCGGAAAAGGCGCTGCTCGAACCGAAGAAGCGCTCCGGCGGCCGGAACAATCATGGTGAAGTAACGTCGTGGCATCGCGGCGGCGGGCACAAGAAGCAGTACCGCAAGATCGATTTCAAGCGCGACAAGACCGGGATCCCGGCCAAAGTTGCGGCAATCGAATACGACCCGAACCGCTCGGCGCAGCTGGCGCTATTGCATTACGCTGATGGCGACAAGCGCTACATCCTGCATCCGGTGGGACTGGAAGTGGGAATGACGGTGACGACGGGCGAGGGCGCGGACATTCTGCCGGGCAACGCCATGGCCTTCCGGCACATTCCGCCAGGCACCATGGTGCACAACCTGGAACTGTACCCCGGGCGCGGCGGGCAGGTGGTGCGCTCGGCGGGGGGCTCGGCGCAGCTGTTGAGCAAGGAAGGCGATCTGGCGCTGGTCAAGCTGCCGTCCGGGGAAGTGCGCAAGTTTTCGGTGGACTGCATGGCCACGGTCGGCCAGGTGGGCAACGTGGATCACGAGAATGTAACCTACGGCAAGGCGGGACGCACGCGCTGGCACGGCAAGCGCCCGACGGTGCGCGGCGTGGCCATGAATCCCGTGGATCACCCGCACGGCGGCGGCGAAGGCCGCGTGAAGGGCAACCACCCGCAGACGCCGTGGGGCTTCCCGACGCTGGGAGCCAAGACGCGGCAGAACAAGCGCACGGACAAGATGATCGTGCAGCGGCGCAAGGGTTGAAGAAGAGAACGGGCGGCGCAGTGAGGCGGCCCGCTGAGAGAGAAGCGATGCGAGCGACACGGACAAGTCGTTCCACAACAGGGCGGACGGTGAAGCGCACGGCGGTCAAGCGCACGGCGGTCAAGGCGGCCGCCAAGCCGGTGGTGCAGCCCCCGGAGCCGGTGCTGTACCGGCTTTGCAAGCCGGGCTGGTCAGTGGTGGTGGAGCGCGCGCCGCACGCGCAGGGCACACGCTTTGTCTGCCCGTTCTGCCCGCAGTCGCACCGCGTGCCGGGACCGGTGCGGGGATTTAAGAAGATTCGTCGCGCGCAGTGGGGGCGGCTGCGCCGCGTGGAGGAATAGAGAGCAATGCCGCGTTCACTCAAGAAAGGGCCGTTTGTGGACGGCCACCTGCGCGAAAAGGTCGACGGCCTGAACGCGCGGAATGAAAAAAAGGTCGTAAAGACGTGGTCGCGCCGTTCGACGATCGTGCCGGAGATGATCGGGCACACTATCGCGGTGCACAACGGACGGAAGTTCATCCCGGTGTACGTGACCGAGCAGATGGTCGGGCACAAGTTGGGAGAGTTTGCGCCGACGCGCACCTTCAAGGGCCACGCCGTGAAGGCGGCGCTGGAGAGGGCGGCGGGACCGGCGCCCGCAGGAGGCGGCGCGGCAGCAGCACCCGCAGCGCCGAAGGCATAAGCCATGGCTGACGTGACCACGCAATCCGCATCCATCGAAGCGCACGCGCTGTTGCGCTACGTGCACCTGTCGCCGCAGAAGGCGCGGCTGGTGATCGACCTGATCCGCGGGCAGAACGTGAACGCCGCCAAGCGCATCCTGAAGTTTACGCCGAAGCGCGCGGCGCGGCAGATCGAGAAGGTTCTCGACAGCGCCATCGCCAACGCCCAGGTGAAGGCCGACAACGCCGGGACGCCGCTGGACGAAGACGCGCTGTATGTGACCGAGTGTTTTATCAATGAAGGGCCGCGCTGGAAGCGGCTGCGCCCGGCGCCGATGGGCCGCGCGTTCCGCTACCAGAAACGCACGGCGCACCTCTGGCTGGGCGTGAGCGAACATCACGTGGCCGCGCGGGAGCGCGTGGCGGCCGCGGCGGCGGAAGCCGAATCGCAGAAGGGCGTCCGGGGCGCCGCGCGGCGTGTGCGCAAGGCCCTGGTGGGCAAGCCGGCAGCGCCGAAGAAGGGCAAGAAGTAAGGAGAGCCAGAGTGGGACAGAAGACACACCCGTACGGGTTTCGACTGGGCTACAACAAGCCGTGGAAATCGCGCTGGTACGCCGACCGCGACTACGCGGACCTGCTGTACGAAGATACGCTACTGCGCCGCGAGCTGAAGGAACGCCTGAAGTCCGCGGGCATCAGCTCGATCGACATCGAGCGCGCCGCGAACAAGCTGGTGGTGCGCATCTACACCGCGCGCCCGGGCATCATCATCGGGCGCAAGGGCTCGGAGATCGACAAGCTGAAGCAGGAAGTGCAGAAACGCACCAAGCGCGAGGTGCACATCGACATCCAGGAAGTGCACCGTCCGGAGCTGGACGCGCAACTGGTGGCGGAATCGATCGCGCTGCAGCTGGAAAAGCGCGTCGCTTTCCGGCGGGCGATGCGCAAGGCCGTGGATTCGGCGCTGCGCTTCGGCTGCAAGGGGATCAAGGTGCGCGTGGCCGGGCGGCTGAACGGCGCGGAAATCGCGCGCAAGGAGTGGTACCTGCAGGGGCGGCTGCCGCTGCAGACGCTGCGCGCGGACATCGATTTTGGCTTCGCGCAGGCCTACACCACCTACGGGGTCATCGGGGTGAAGTGCTGGGTCTATCAGGGCGAGAACGTTCCGCAACGCGGCGTGCAGCGCACCCGCGAGCGGGCCGCCGCGCCCGCCGCGGTGTAGGGACGAAAGCGCACAGGGACTGAGGAAGCGAGACCACAACGATGTTGATGCCCAAGAAAGTAAAGTACCGCAAGCAGCAGCGCGGGCGCCGCTCGGGGAAAGCGTGGCGCGGCGGGAGCCTGGCGTTCGGGGAGTATGGGCTGAAGGCCCTGGAAGCCGCGTGGATCACCGACCGGCAGATCGAAGCCTCGCGCGTGGCCATCACGCGGTTCATCAAGCGCGGCGGCAAGCTGTGGATCCGGGTTTTCCCGGACAAGCCGTTCACCAAGAAGCCCGCCGAAACGCGCATGGGCAAGGGCAAAGGCGCGCCGGAGAAGTGGGTGGCGGTGGTCAAGCCCGGGCGCATCATGTTCGAAATGGCGGGGGTTGACGAAGCGACGGCCAAGGAAGCGCTGCTGCTGGCAGCGCACAAGCTGCCGATTCTGACCAAGTTTGTCAACCGCGCGGGAGGGCTCTAGAGATGCCGCGGCGTATCGAGAAGCTCCGCGAAGCGGATGCGAAAGAACTGGAACTGCAGCAGCACGAGCTGTCCGAGCAGGTCTTCCGGTTGCGGTTCCAGATGTCCACCGGACAGGCCGAAGCGCTGAAGCGGCTGCGCCAGGCCAAGAAGGACCTGGCCCGCGTGAAGACCCTGCTGCGCGAGCGGGACCTGGAGAAATCGAGGAATTCGCAATGACCAGTGGAACACAGGCAACGCCGGAGCGCCATCAGCGGCAGGAGCTGGTGGGCAAGGTGACCAGCGCGAAGATGCAAAAGACCATCGTGGTGGAGGTGGCGCGGCTGGTGAAGCACCCCAAGTACCATCGCGTGGTGCGCATCTCCAAAAAGTTTTACGCGCATGACGAGCAGCGCGAAGCGCAGCAGGGCGACACGGTGCGCATCATCGCCTCGCGCCCGCTCTCGCGGCTCAAGCGCTGGCGGCTCGCGGAAGTGCTGACCCGCAAGACGTCGGCGGAGTAAGGGAAGACAGGGGAGCCGAACAATGATTCAGATGCGAACCTGGCTGACGGTGGCCGACAATTCCGGCGCGCGGAAGCTGATGTGTATTCTGCCGATCGGCGGCGATGCGGGGTTGAAGGCCGGACTCGGCGACATCGTGACCGCGGCGGTCAAGGAAGCCACGCCGGAAAGCCCGATCAAGAAGGGAACCGTCGTGAAAGCGGTCATCGTGCGCATGCGCAAGGAACGGCGGCGCAAGGACGGCACGTACATCCGCTTCGACGATAACGCCGCGGTGCTGATCAACGACGCGAACGAGCCGGTGGGTACGCGCGTGTTCGGGCCGGTGGCGCGCGAGCTGCGGGACAAGAAATTCACCAAGATCGTCTCGCTCGCTCCGGAAGTGTGGTAGGACATGGCTATGAGCAAACAGGAAGCACAACGACACGTTTTCAGCGTCCGCAAGGGCGACCAGGTGAAGGTGATGAGCGGGCGCGACCGCGGGAAGACCGGGCGGGTGCTCTCCGTCCTTCCCAAGAAGAACGCCGTGGTGGTCGAGCACGCCAACCTGATCAAGCGGCACACGCGGCCCAATCCGGGGAAGAACATCAAGGGCGGCATCGTGGAGAAGGAAGCGCCGATCAACGTCTCCAACGTGATGCTTGTCTGCCCCTCGTGCGGGAAGCACACCCGGGTGGGACACACCGCGATGCCCGATGGCACTCGGACGCGCTCGTGCCGGCGCTGCGCGACGACACTGGACAAGTAGGAGCGAGGCGAAGAAATCCATGACCAGCCGAATGCAGGAACGTTACCGGAAGGAAGCGGTGCCCGCGCTGATGAAGCGCTTCGGGTGGAAGAACCCCATGGCCGTGCCGAAATTGCAGAAGATCACGCTGAACATCGGGCTGGGCGAAGCCAGCCAGAACGTGAAACTGCTGGACACGGCCGCGGTGGAGCTGGGGCAGATCAGCGGGCAGCGGGCCATGCAGACGCGGGCCAAGAAGTCCATTGCCAACTTCAAGATCCGCAAGGGCATGCCCATCGGCTGCGCCGTGACCCTGCGCGGCGAGCGCATGTACGAATTTTTGGACCGCTTGTGCAACGTGGTGCTGCCGCGCGTGCGCGATTTCAAGGGCTTGCCCTCCAACGCCTTTGACGGCCGGGGAAACTACACCCTGGGGCTGAAGGACCAGCTCGTCTTTCCGGAGATCGATTACACCCGCGTGGACAAGATCAAGGGCATGAACATCACCCTGACCACCACGGCGAAGAACGACGAAGAAGGCCGCGAGCTGCTGAAGCTGCTGGGTGTGCCGCTGCGCACGGCCAGCGTAGCGAAGGAAGGATAGCGAATGGCGCGTACAGCCAAGATTGCCAAGACCAAGAAGAAGCCCAAGTTCAAGGTGCGGGTGCGCAACCGCTGCCGGCTGTGCGGGCGCGCGCGGGGCTATATCCGTAAATTCGAACTGTGCCGCATCTGCTTCCGCGGCATGGCCCTGCGGGGCGAGATTCCCGGGGTAGTGAAAGCGAGCTGGTAAGGACCATACGATGCAGACTGATCCGATTGCCGATTTTCTGACGCGCATCCGCAACGCGGTGGCCGCCAAGCACGCCCGGCTGGATGTGCCGGCCTCCAAGTTGAAGGTGGAGATGGCGCGCATTCTCAAGGACGAAGGCTACATCGCCACCTACAAGATGGTGGACGAGAACAAAGTGCGCAAAACCCTGCGCATTTTCCTGAAGTACACGCCGGACCGCAGAAGCGTGATTACCGGCCTGCGGCGGATTTCCAAGCCCGGCGCGCGGCGCTACACCGGAGCTCTGGAGATCAAGCCCGTGGTGGGCGGGTTGGGGATCAGCATCGTGACCACCCCCAAGGGCCTGATGAGCGGCCGGGCCGCGCGCAAAGCCCGCGTCGGCGGCGAAATACTCTGCGAAGTGTGGTAGCCAGCGAAGGACGAGGACAAGACGATGTCACGTATCGGGAATAAACCGATTCCGGTGCCGAGCGGCGTGAAAGTGGCGCTGCCGGAGGGCCGTGTCGAAGTGCAGGGGCCGAAGGGCAAGCTGGCGGTGCCGCTTCCGGCGGGCATTCAATTTGCGCAGAAAGAAGGCGTGCTGACGGCCACGCGAGCCACCGAACAGCACCGCGCGGTGCATGGACTGGCGCGGGCGCTGGTGGCCAACGCAGTCCGCGGCGTGACCGAGGGCTTCAAGAAGGATCTGGACATCGTGGGCGTCGGCTACCGCGCGGAACTCAAGGGCAAGGCGGTGAACTTCGCGCTGGGCTACTCCCACCCGGTGGTGTTTCCGATCCCCGAAGGCATCACCATCACCGTGGAGAAGCAGACGCACCTGGTGGTCAGCGGCGCGGATAAAGGGCAGGTCGGGCAGGTGGCCGCGGATCTCCGCGCGCTGCGCCCGCCGGATCCCTATAAGCAGAAGGGCGTGCGCATCACCGGCGAGCGCCTGAAGAAGAAGGCCGGCAAGGCCGGAGCCAAGGCCGGCGCGTAAGGAGAAGCGAACGTGGCTAGGATATCGGTACGCAGGATTTCGCGCGACGAGCACCGCCGGCGGGTGCATGAGCGCGTGCGCATGAAGGTGCAAGGCACGCCGGAGCGGCCGCGGCTGTGCGTGTACCGCTCGCTGGGGCACATCTACGCGCAGATCATCGACGACCGCACGGGAAGCACGCTGGTCTCCGCGAGTTCCGTGGACAAAGAGACCAAGAAGCAGCTCAAGGGCGGCGGCAACATCGCCGCGGCCAAAGTGATCGGCAAGGTCGTGGCCGAGCGCGCCAAGGCCGCGAAGATCGACAAGGTTGTGTTTGATCGGGGTGGCTACAAATATCACGGCCGCGTAAAAGCGCTGGCCGATGCGGCAAGGGAAGCGGGGTTACAGTTCTAACCTATGTCCAAGCAAATTTTACGGGATAGCCTAGCGGTACGGCGGCTGCTGGAAGTCAACCCAGCGGACCTCAAAGACGACGTGATCGCGATCAACCGCGTCACGAAAGTCGTCAAGGGCGGCAAGAACATGAGCTTTTCGGCGCTCGTGGTCGTGGGCGACCATCACGGGCATGCCGGCTTCGGCATGGGCAAGGCGCGCGAAGTGCCCATGGCCATCAAGAAGGGCATCGAGCAGGCCAAGAAGAACCTGATCAAGCTGAACATGAAGGGCACCACCATCCCGCACCAGGTGCTGGGGCGCTACGGCTCGGCGCAGGTGCTCCTGAAGCCGGCCTCGGAAGGCACGGGGGTGATCGCCGGCGGTCCGGTGCGCAAGGTGATGCAGGTGGCGGGAATTACCAACGTGATGACCAAGTCCATCGGCACCTCGAACCCGCACAACGTGGTCAAGGCCACCTTCGCGGCGCTGCTCAGCCTGAAGGACGCGGCGCAGGTCGCGGAAACGCGCTCGAAGACCGTGGAAGAACTGACGGGCAAGCAGAAAACGGCGGGAGAACGCGCATGACGGGCGAGAAAAAACCGGCCGGCACGGTGAAGGTCAAGTGGGTCAAGAGCGATATCGGCAGCACGGATGACATCCGGCAGACCATCAAAGGTCTGGGACTGCGGAAGATGAACCGCGTCGTCGAGCGGCAGGATACCCCCGAAGTGCGCGGGATGATTCACAAGGTCCGGCACCTCGTGGTTGTGGTGGAGTAAGGGGCGGAGATGGCGACCAAACAGACGGGCGAGCGCAAAAAAGAAGCAGGCAGCCGCAGGCCGGTAAGCCTGTCGAACCTCAAGCCCCCGCAGGGCTCGCGCGGGCGCAAGGTGCGCGTGGGCCGCGGCATGGGCTCGAAGCTCGGCAAGACCGCCGGCCGGGGCAACAAGGGCCAGAAGGCCCGCACCGGCTATCAGCGGCGGCGGGGTTTTGAAGGCGGGCAGATGCCCCTGCACCGGCGCATGCCCAAGCGCGGCTTTCACAACCCGTTCGGGCAGGCGTTTTCGGTGGTGAACGTGGAAGAGCTGAACGTGTTTTCGGCGGGCGACACGGTGACCCCGGAACTGCTGCGCGCGCATGGTTTCGTGCGCCGGGCCACGGACCCTATCAAGGTTCTGGGCGAAGGCGAACTGAAGACCAAGCTGGCTGTGCACGCCCAGGCCTTCAGCGAGTCCGCCAAGCAGAAAATCACCGCCGCGGGCGGAACCTTCGAGGTCGTGGCCTAGGGCGCGCATGAACCAATTCCTACAGGCACTGGCGAATCTGTTCCGCATCGAGGACCTGCGGAAGCGGCTGCTGTTTACCCTGGCGCTGCTCGCGGTGTACCGCATCGGCGCGCACATTCCCACCCCGGGGATCAACACCGCGCTGCTGCAGCAGCTCTTCGAGCAGAGCAAGGGTTCGGTGCTGGGGATTTTCGATCTCTTCAGCGGCGGCAACTTCCGCCGCCTGACGATTTTCGCCCTGGGCATCATGCCCTACATCACGTCGTCCATCATTTTGCAGCTGCTCACGGTGGTCTTTCCCTACCTGGAGCGCCTGCAGAAGGAAGGCGAGCTGGGACGGCGCAAGATTACGCAGTACACGCGGTACATGACCATCGCTCTGAGCATCATCCAGTCGGTCGGTATCGCCTCGACCCTGCAGGCGCAGACCATGAGCGGGCAGTCGCTGGTTTATCATCCCGGCGCGGCGTTCATGCTGATGACCGTCCTGACGTTGACCACTGGCTCGGCCTTCATCATGTGGCTGGGGGAGCAGATCAGCGAGCGCGGAATCGGCAACGGCATGTCGCTGATCATTTTCGTGGGCATCGTGGTCGGGCTGCCGCGGGCGATTGCGGACCTCTACGAAAAAGCCAAGACGGCGGCCTGGGGGCCGTTCACTCCGCTGGCCCTGCTGCTGCTGATCGGGCTGATGATCGCGGTGGTGGCCTTCATCATCTACGTGGAGGGCGGGCAGCGGCGCATTCCGGTGCAGTACGCCAAGCGCGTGGTGGGCCGCAAGGTGCTCGGCGGGCAGATGACCTACCTGCCGCTGCGCGTCAATTCCGGCGGGGTGATTCCGCCGATTTTTGCGAGCTCGCTGCTGGCCTTTCCGGCGACCGCGGCGCTGGTCTTCCCGCACTACAAGTTTATTAAGGACATCGGGGACTGGCTGCGGTGGGGCGAACCCCTGTATACGGCGGTCTATGTCACGCTGATTCTGGTCTTCGCGTTTTTCTACGTGGGGATCGTCTTCAATCCGACCGAGCTGGCCGACAACATGCGCAAGAACGGCGGTTTCATCCCCGGGATCCGTCCGGGACGCAACACCTCGGAGCACATCAGCCGGATTCTGAAGCGGCTGACGTTTATCGGTGCGGTGTACCTGGCGATGGTCTGCCTGTTGCCGGAGTGGATGATCGCGGGCATCAAGCTGCACCACCTGTGGATGGTCGGGCCGTGGTTTGACGCGCACTTCCCGCGCTGGATTCTGGAAGGGCTGGGCGTGCAATTTTATTTCGGCGGAACTTCGCTGCTGATCGTCGTGGGCGTGGCCATGGACACGGTGCAGCAGCTCGAGGCCCAGCTGGTCATGCGCAATTACGAAGGGTTTGCACGAAAGGGCCGGGTGCGTAGCCGGCGGTGATCGAGGAGAGCGGCTTGGCCGAAGCCGGACAATTGAAGATACGCCCCCTCGAGAAGCTCGACCGCGCGGTGATCTTTATCGGACCGCCCGGGGCCGGCAAAGGGACGCAGGCGAAGGAGATTACGCGGCTCTATGGAGCGCCGCACCTCTCGACGGGGGACATGTTCCGGGAACACGTCGAGAAGGGAACGCCCCTGGGGCTGCAGGCCAAGCCCATCATGGAGAGCGGCGGGCTGGTGCCGGACCCGATCGTGATGGGCATGATCGGAGAGCGGATTTCCCGGCGGGATTGCGCGCACGGTTTCGTGCTGGACGGCATCCCGCGCACGGAAGCGCAGGCCAAGTGGCTGGGCGAGTTGCTGAAGCAGGATGGTTTCGGGCGGCCCGCGGTGATTCACTTTGTGGTGGATCCGGGGCTGCTGTTGAAGCGGCTGACGGGGCGGCGGATGTGCCTGGTGGGCGGCGAGATTTACAATGTGTACGAGCGCCCGCCGAAGGTGGCCAACCGCTGCGATCACGACGGTGGCGAGCTGGTGCAGCGCCCGGATGACCGCGAAGAAGTGATCGGGCCGCGGCTGAAGGCCTACGAGGAACAGACGGCGCCGCTGGTGGAGTACTACCGGTCGCAGGGCCTGCTCGCGGATGTGGACGCGGCCGCGGAAGTGCCGGACGTGACGCGCCGGGTGATGGAGATTCTGCGCAAAGCGCGGTGAAGCGATGGCCATTCATCTGCGCAGCGCGGAAGAGTTGGAAAAGATGCACCGCGCCGGGTTGCTGGTGTGGGACGTGCTGACGGCGCTGCGCAAGATCGTGGCGCCGGGGCTGACCACCATGGACCTCGAGAAGTTCGCCGAGGAGCGCATCGCCGGCAAGCCGGGGCACGCGGCGTTCAAGGGTTACCGCGGTTATCCCTGCGTGCTGTGCACGTCGGTGAACAGCGAGATCGTTCACGGGATTCCCTCGGCGAAGCGCAAGTTGCGCGAGGGAGACATCATCTCGATCGATTTCGGGATGGAAGTGGACGGGTACTACGGGGATTCGGCGGTGACCGTGGCGGTCGGGAAAATCCGGCCGGAACTGCAGAAGCTGCTGGATGTGACCCGGGACGCCTTGGACCTGGCCATCGACAAGATGCGGCCGGGTAACCGCCTGGGCGACGTGGGGCACGCCGTGCAGAGCCTGGTGGAGCAGAACGGGTTTTCGGTGGTGCGCGAGTTTGTGGGCCACGGCATTGGCACGAAGATGCACGACGAGCCCAACCTGCCGAACTACGGCGAGCCGGGACGCGGCGCGCGGTTGCAGGAAGGCATGGTCATCGCGGTGGAGCCGATGGTGAACGCGGGCAAGCCGGATGTGCGCATGCGGGATGAGTGGACGGCGGAAACGGCGGACGGCAGCGCTTCCGCGCATTTTGAGCACACCGTCGCGGTGACGGCCAGCGGGCCGTGGATCTTGACCAGGCCGCGGGATGTAACCGGCCCGGCATGGTAGGGTAATTAGGGGCGTATGGCGAAACGCTACGACACAGAGAAGAAGAAGGGCGACTCGGGCAATCCGAAAGAGGATGCCATCGAAGTCATGGCCACGGTGATCGAGCCGCTGCCGAACGCCATGTTTCGCGTGGAGCTGGAGAACAAGCACCAGGTGCTGGCGCATGTTTCCGGCAAGATGCGCAAGAACTTCATCCGCATCCTGGCGGGAGACAAGGTCGCGGTGGAATTGTCGCCGTATGACCTGACCCGCGGGCGGATCGTATACCGGTACAAGTAGAGTTCCGGCAGGAGCGAGCGAGTATGAAAGTGCGGTCCTCGGTAAAAAAGATTTGTGACAAGTGCAAGGTGATTCACCGGCGCGGAGTGGTGCGCGTGATCTGCACCAACCCCAAGCACAAGCAGCGCCAGGGCTAAGGAGAACGAATGGCACGTATTGCAGGTGTAGATCTTCCGGTGCAGAAGCGGATCTGGGTGGGGCTGACGTCGATCTACGGGATCGGCCAGCACCGCGCCAAGGAACTCTGCGCCAAGGCGCACGTGGATCATACCAAAAAGGTGCGCGACCTGACCGAGGAGGAAGTCAACCACCTCCGCCAGGAAATCGAAAAGGAAGGCCGCGTGGAAGGCGATCTCCGCAAGGAGATCCAGATGAACATCCGCCGGCTGATCGAAATTCAGTGCTACCGCGGGGTGCGGCACCGCCGCAACCTGCCGGTACACGGACAGCGCACGCACACCAACGCGCGCACCCGGAAGGGTCCGCGGCGCGGCGCGGTGGCGGCGAAGAAGAAGGTCACCGGCAAGAAGGGTTAAGTTGCGCGGCGGCGGCAGCGCCGCCGGCAACAAGAAGCAAGCCTGGCCCCGGCCCGAGCCGGGGCCACGGCGGAAGATCGAGAGAAACGGAGTCACACGTGGCAAAGGAACAACAGGGCGCGGCGCCGGAGACAGCAGCAGGCGGAAAACCGGTCGCCAAGCGCAAGAAGGAATTCAAGAAGAAGCGCGAACGGCGCACCGTTCCGCACGGTCTGGTGCACATTCAGGCGACGTTCAACAACACCCAGATCACCATCGCCGATCCGGACGGCCGGGTGCTGTGCTGGTCCTCGGCGGGAGCCATCGGCTTCAAGGGCTCGCGCAAGGGCACGCCCTACGCGGCGCAGCAGGCTTCGCTGGGTGCGGCGGGCACGGCGCGCGACCAGTACGGAATGAAGAGCGTGGAAGTGCGCGTGAAGGGGCCGGGATCGGGACGCGAGTCGGCCGTGCGCGCGCTGGCTGCGGCGGGGCTGCACATCGTGGTGATCCGCGATGTCACCCCCATTCCGCACAACGGCTGCCGTCCGCCGAAACGCCGCCGCGTGTAAGCACAGAACAAAAGTTTGAGGAGGGCAGGCAAAAATGCCTGTCCAACCCGAGAAAGTCGGGGAAGGAGAAAAGAAGTTGGCAAGACACCGAGATGCAATCTGCCGCCTGTGCCGCCGGGAAGGGCAGAAACTGTTTTTGAAGGGGCTGCGCTGCTTCACCGAGAAGTGCGCGATTGAGAAGCGCAACTTCGTTCCGGGGCAGCACGGGCAGTCGCGGCGCCCCAAGGTCGCCGGCTACGGCCTGCAGTTGCGCGAGAAGCAGAAGGTCAAGCGCACCTACGGGCTGCTGGAACGGCAGTTCCGCAACTATTTCGAGAAGGCCGAGCGCGCCAAGGGTCCCACCGGCGAAAACCTGATCGTGATGCTGGAGCGGCGCTTGGACAACGCGGTGTGGCGTGCGGGGCTGGCGTCCTCGCGGACGCAGGCGCGCCAACTGGTGCTGCACGGCCACGTGCGGATCAACGGGCGGAAGGTGAACATTCCTTCCTACCTGGTGAGCGTGGGCGAGGAGATCGCGCTCAAGGACAAGATGCACGAGAACGCCATGGTCCTGGAGGCGCGCAACGTCGCGCAGAGCCAGAGCGCCGTCCCCTGGCTGGAGCAGGACCGCGAGCACTTCAAGGCCAAGGTCGTGGCCCTGCCCAAGCGCGATGACGTGCAGACGCCGCCGATCAACGAGCAGCTCATCGTCGAGCTGTATTCGAAGTAAATAACAGAAACAACGGCGCGCTGCGCCAGTCCGCGGGGTCCGGTGCTGCCGGACAGAAGGAAGGCAACGATGTGGAAGGGTTTTCAAAAGCCGAAGCGTCTTGCGGCCGAGTTGGAGTCGCTTACGGAGAAGTACGGCCGTTTTACCGCGCAGCCGTTTGAACGCGGATGGGGCACGACGGTGGGGAACGCGCTGCGGCGCGCGCTGCTGAGCTCCATCGAAGGCGCGGCCATTACCGCGGTGAAGATCGAGGGCGTGCTGCACGAATTTTCCTCGATTCCCGGCGTGGTCGAGGATGCCACGGACATCATCCTCAACCTCAAGCAGGTGCCCATCAAGCTGAACACGGACCTGCCCAAGACCATCTATCTCAACGTGGAGAATCCCGGCCCCGTGACTTCCGCGATGATCGAAGAGGACGCGGACTTCGCGGTCCTGGACAAGAGCGTGTACATCGCCACGGTCAGCGAAGGCGGCAAGCTGCAGGTGGAGATGCGCGTGAAGAACGGGCGCGGGTACATGGCCGCGGACCGCAACTTCGACGAGGATTTGGCCATCGGCTACATCCCCGTGGATTCCATCCACTCGCCGGTGCGCAAGGTGAACTACGCCGTGGAATCGGCGCGCCTCGGCCAGATGACGGACTACGAGAAGCTAATGCTGGAAGTGTGGACCAACGGGGCCATCACCCCGCAGGATTCCATCGGCTTGGCGGCCAAGCTCGTCAAGGACCACATGAGCATCTTCATCAATTTCGAAGAGCAGACGGAGCTTCCCGAGGTGGTCGGAGAGGCCGCCAACGACCCGCGCCTCGAGCACCTGGACCGCTCGGTCGAGGAGCTGGAGCTTTCCGTGCGTTCCTACAACTGCCTGAAGAACGCCAATATCCAGAGCATCCGCGAGCTCGTGCAGAAGAGCGAGAACGAGATGCTGAAGACCAAGAACTTCGGCCGCAAATCGCTCAACGAAATCAAGGAAATCCTGCACAAGATGGGCTTGAGCCTGGGCATGAAGTTCGACGAGCACGGCCGGATCATCTGGCCGCCGCTTCCGAGCCAGACGGCGCCGCCGGCGACCGAAGAATCGATGGGCCTGTAAGGCGGCAAGGGATCTGACATGAGACATCTGAAATCGGGATCGAAACTGGGACGCAATCCGTGGCATCGCCGCGCGACGCTGCGCAATCTGGTCACCAACCTGTTCGAACACGGGCGCATCACCACCACGCTGACGCGCGCCAAGGCGGCCCGCCCGGTGGCGGAGAAGATCATCACCATGGGCAAGCGGGACACGCTGCATTCGCGGCGCCAGGCGGCGGCCTACCTCATGACCCCCGCCGTCACCCACAAACTCTTCAGTGAGATCGCGCCCAAGTTCGCCGACCGCGCCGGCGGCTACACGCGCATCATTCCCGGCGGCATCCGCGTCGGGGACGGCGCCAAGGTCGCCATTCTCGAGCTCGTGGGCTACGAGTTCAAGAAGAAAGAGAAGAAGGCGGCGCGCAAGGAAGAGACCACCGAAAAGGAAGCGGCCGGCAAGAGCTGACGCTCGCTTCGGGAACACTGGCAGGCCCGCTCCGGTTCGCCGGGGCGGGCTTTTTTCTTTGCGGGAGACGGAAACGAGGACCGGCGGGGCGTTCGACCTGCGGGCTCCGCCGCGCGGGGGTTCCACGAAGCCCGGCGGAGTCGCGTGTTTACTCCTCCATCCGGTAATTTGGCGCTTCGCGCGTGATGATGACGTCGTGGACGTGGCTTTCGCGCAGCCCCGCCGAGGTGATGCGCACGAAGCGCGCCTTCGCGGCGAGCTCCGGCAGCGTGGCCGCGCCGACGTAGCCCATGCCGCTCCGCAGGCCGCCGACCAGCTGGTCGGTCAGCGCCGACAGCGGGCCCTTGTAGGCCACTCGCCCTTCCACGCCTTCCGGGACGCTTTTGCCGCGCTCCGCGGTTTCCTGGGCGTAGCGGTCGGCGGAGCCGGCCTCCATCGCGCCGATCGAGCCCATGCCGCGGTAGGACTTGAAGGTTCGGCTCTGGTAGAGAATCGTCTCGCCGGGGGATTCCTCGGTGCCGGCGAAGAGGCTGCCGATCATCACGCAGGAGGCTCCCGCGGCGATGGCCTTGGACACATCGCCGGAATACTTGATGCCGCCGTCGGCGATGACCGGCACGCCGGTGGCCTGGGCCGCGCGCGCCACTTCCATGATCGCGGTGAGTTGCGGCACGCCCGCGCCGGTGACCACGCGCGTGGTGCAGATGGAGCCCGGGCCTATGCCCACCTTGATGCCGTCAATGCCCAGGGCGATCAGGTCCTTCGCCCCTTCGTAGGTGGCCACGTTGCCCGCCACCAGTTGCATCTCCGGCAGCCGCTTGCGGATCTCGGTAATGGCGTTCATCACCCGGTCGGTGTGCCCGTGCGCGGTGTCGATGGCCAGGACGTCGGCATTGCACTTGGACATCTCCACGGCGCGCTCCAGGTAATCCCCGGTGGCGCCCACCGCGGCGCCCACCCGCAGCCGCCCATGGTCGTCCTTGGCGGAGCGCGGGAATTCCAGCTTCTTCTGGATGTCCTTGACGGTGATGAGGCCCTTGAGGTTGAAGTCTTTGTCCACCACCAGCAGTTTCTCGATGCGGTGTTTCTGCAGGATGCGCTCGGCTTCCTCGAGCGTCGTGCCCACCGGCACGGTGACCAGATTTTCCTTGGTCATCACCGCACTGACCGGCAGCGAATGATTCTTCTCAAAGCGCAGGTCGCGGTTGGTGAGGATGCCCGTGAGCCGCGTGCCGCGGGTGACCGGCAGTCCGGAGATGCGGTACTTGGTCATGATCTCCAGGGCCTGGCGCAGGGTGATGTCCGGGGAGATGGTCACCGGGTCCACGATCATCCCGCTCTCCGAGCGCTTCACGCGGTCCACTTCCTCGGCCTGGCGGTCCAGCGCCATGTTGCGGTGGATCAGGCCGATGCCACCCTGCCGGGCGATGGCGATGGCCAGCCGCGACTCCGTCACCGTGTCCATGGCCGCGGAGACCAGGGGCACGTTCAGCGGGATCTTGCGCGTGAACCACGTCCGGGTGTCCACCTCCGCCGGCAGCACCGACGATTTCCCCGGCAGCAGCAGCACGTCGTCAAACGTCAAACCTTCGAGAATCGGACCTTCCATCATTCCGGCTTTGCCCCCCAATGAATGCCTAAAGATGAGTGCCTAAAGATGAGTGCCTCTAAAAACGACAAAGCCCAGCGGGCATCCGCCGGGCCATCCCTGCTGCGCTAATTGGCAAAAGTGCTCCACTGTTAACCAGTCATTGTAGAGGCCCGGGAAAATCCGGTCAAGCGCTGCGCGGGCTGTGCCCGGCCGGCGGGCGGCTTGCGGCGGGCCCGCGCGTAACGTAGAGTTTTCCTGCATGCTGCCGCCGTTCCAAGCGCATCCCCTGTTGCGCAACGCCCACTTGATGACCGTCGCCGCGGCCTTCTGGCGGCGGCGCTTCCTGCTGCCCGCCGCGGAGGACCGCCTGTTCCGCGTGGCGGAGGAGACCCAGATCCTGGGGCGCTGCCACTGGCAGCCGGGCGAGCGGGGGGCGGCCCCCGCGCTGGTGCTGGTGCATGGCCTGGAGGGTTCCAGCGAGTCCTTTTACATGCTGGGCATTGCGGAGAAGGCCTTCCAGCGGGGCTTTCACGTGCTGCGCCTGAACCAGCGCAACTGCGGCGGTACGGAACGCCTGACGCCGACGCTCTACAACTCCGGACTGAGCGGGGATTACCGCGCGATGCTCGAGGAGCTGATCGCGCGCGACGCCCTGCCCGCAATCTGCTTCGCGGGCTATTCCATGGGCGGCAACCTGGTGTTGAAAATGGCCGGGGAGCTGGGCGATGGCGCGCCCGGGGCGCTGCGCGGGGTCTGCGCGGTCTGCCCGGCCCTGGACCTGGCGGCCTGCGCCGACGCCCTCGAGAAGCGCGAAAATTATTTCTACCAGCGCCATTTCCTGCGCGGTCTGCTGGCGCGCTACGCGCGCAAGGCCGCGCTGTTTCCCGCGCGCTATCCGCGCAATGGCTTCGGGGCGATCCGTACGGTGCGCGAATTCGACGACAAGATTACCGCCCCGCAGTTCCGCTACCGCGATGCCCAGGACTACTACACGCACTCCAGCGCCCGCCGCGTGGTGGCGCAGATCCGCGTGCCCACGCTGCTCCTCACCGCCCAGGACGATCCCTTCGTGCCCTACGCCCCGTTCCTGGAGGCCGGCGTAAGCAACAATCCCGCGATTACCTTTGAGGCCCCCGAGCATGGCGGGCATTGCGGATTCATCACGAAACGCCCCGGCCCCGGGCGCTTCTGGGCCGAGGCTCGGGTAGTGGAGTTCTGCGCGCGCCTGTGCGCCTGAGTTGGCCGCTTCGCGGTCACGCCTACAGCCGTAGCCGCCCTCTTCACAGGGCGGGATTTTTCTTCCTGCCGCGGCTACACCCACCTCAGCCCAGCGGCTTTTCCAAGGAGACGGCGAAACCCGGGGTGAGGAGCTGCGCGGGGCCGCTGGCGGTAATCACCATGTCGTCCTCGCAGCGCACCCCGTATTCGCCCGGCGCGTAGATCCCCGGCTCATTTGAAAAGGTCATCCCCGGCTCGAGAACGGTCTTGCTGCCGCGCACCAGGTAGGGATGCTCGTGGCCGTCCAGGCCGATGCCGTGGCCCAGGCGGTGCGTGAAGAACTTGTAGCCGGGCGTGTAGCCGGCGCTGAGGATGACGGCGCGCGCAGCGTCGTCCACCGAGCCGGAAAGCCGCCCGGCGCGCGCCGCGCGCAGCGCGGCGTCCTGGGCCTCGCGCACCGCGGTGAACGCCCGGAGCACCTTCTCCGCAGGCTTGCCCAGGACGCCGGTGCGCGTCACGTCGGACGCATAGTCCTCCACGGTCGTGCCTCCGTCGATCAGGACCACATCGCCCGCGCGCAGCTTCTGCGGCTTCAGCGAGCCGTGCGGCAGCGCCGCCGAAGCGCCCAGCAGCACCAGCGCGCCCCCGCGCAGCTTCATCTTCGCGAAGCCGCCTTCGATCAGTCCCTCGATCTCCTCCTGCGCCATGCCCTCGCGCAGCGAGGCGAAGACCGCGCGGAAGACGTCACAGGTGGCGGCGCAGGCCAGGCGCATCAGCTCCAGCTCGTGCTCCGATTTGCGGGCCCGGCAGCCGATGGTCACCGGGTCGGCGGAGGAATAGTCGAAATGCGGCGCGGCGTGGCGCAAATGATCGAAGAAGGTGAAGCGCGTAGTCTCTTCCACGCCCATGCGGCCCCCGCCGAAGCCCTTCTCGGCCAGCGTGGCGGCGATCAGCTGCGCGGGGCTCTTGTCCTCGGACCAGACGCGGATGTCAGCGGGGAAGCGCAGTTGCTCGCGCAGGCGGCCCTCTTCGAATGCCGGGCAGACGAAGAAGGGGTCGCCGCTGCGTGGCAGGACCAGCGCCAGGAGCCGCTCGCTGAGGCCCCAGCGGATGCCCGTGAAGTAGTAGAGCGAAGTGCCCGGCGTGACGAACAGCGCGTCGAAACGCGGGCGCAGCTCGCTCATGAGCTGTTGCGCATGCTCCAGCCGTCCGCGGAACTCTTCCGGGGTAATCGGCCGCACGCGCTCCCCCAGCGGCTTCAGCCCGGAGAACGCTGCGGGAAGATCCGAGCCGGAGGCGGCAGCCTCGGCGTTGGCCGCCGCGCCCGCCGGCAGCAGCGATAGCGCCGAAGCGGAGGCGCCAGCCTGCAGGAATTGACGTCGGGAAAAGCGCGAGTTCGACACAGGTTTTGTCATGGCGGAGAGAACGATTATCCGGATGAGGGCGGGCTGTCAAGCGGAAGCGATGCGGCACGTTGACCGCTTCGCGGTCACACATGCAGTTGACCGCTTCGCGGTCACGCATAGAATCCCCGCCAACCCCTCGGCCGTTTGCGGGAACAGTTGTCCTAGTCTTGTGCACCCGCACAAAGCCCTAAAAGCACTAGCGGCGCCGCTCTGAGCGGCGCCGCTAGTCTAACCCAGCAAGAGTAGACCGTGGATCCTAGAAGATGACCTTCAACGAAGCCTGCATCTTCCGTTGATCCGTCGCTGTGGTTGTGTAGGTTCCGAAGAAGGCCGAGGTCAACGTGTTCTGGAAACCCGAGAAGTTCGCGTGGTTGAAGACGTTGTACATCTCCCACCGGAATTGCAAGTTCACCTTCTCGGTCACCCGCGTGTTCTTGAGGATTCCCGTGTCGAAGTTGACTAGGTTGTCGAGCCGGAGCGAGTTGCGCGGGCTCGTCCCGAAATTCCCGAGCAGTGGCTGTGTCAACCCGAACCCGCTGGCATTGCCGCAACCGATGTTCGTTGCTGGGGCAGGTGGGGCAGGCTGGGGCTCGATGCCAATCTGGCGTCCGCACAGAGTTCCCGGGCCGCCTAAAACAGCTATGCCCGGATTGTCTGGGTTACCGGGAATATTCGCGGCTGCGGCGCTCCCGAACGGCACTGGTGTGAACTGCGTTGGATCGCCGTTCGCCCGCACTGTTCCTCCACCCAACAAGGAAACGTCTGAGACTCCGCGGCGAGTCCCGCTGAAGATCGAGGTCGGGAATCCCGACTGAATTGTAAAGATTCCATTGATTGCCCAGCCGTCGAGCGCTTTGCCCGCAATTCCGTGGAACCGCTTCGTCCACGGAATTTCCCACACATGACTGATCACAAATCGCTGGCGGATGTCGAACTGAGAACTTGCCCGGTTTGACGCCGGATTGCGCGGATCCTGGAAGTTCGCCGAGTCGTTCACCAGCACACCCAGCACGTCGGAGATGTCGTCAATCGCGTGGCCATAGGTGTAGGAAGCGTCGAAGCTGAGCCCATGACTGAGCTGCTTCAGCACCTCCAACTGCAACCCGTGATAGGTCGACGTCCCGATGCTCTGCACCTGCGTCACCGCGTTAAACCGATGATCGAGGCGAATGTTAAGCGGACTCAAAAGCGCCGCCTGACCATTCTCCTTGGCGAACGCCGTGGTGAACTGTGTGCGGCGGGTGTCCTCGTCCGCAAGGCTGGTTGCCGGTGCGGGACGGAGTTCCTGGGGAATAAGGTTGATCGGAATCGAGGCCTGCAGGAACTTCGATTGCGTCGCGACGTAACTTGCCTTGACCACGTAGTCCTTGAAGAGCCGCACTTCCACGCCGGCATTCCATTGCGCCGTGCGCGGGTTCTTCAAGTTCTGATCCACCGGCGCAATCGCCCCGAAGTTCTGCTGCGTCGCCAGGAAGGAGCCGACTGCCGCCATGGCATCCGTCTGCGCTTGCGCCGTGCCCGCCATTAGATTGGCGTAGGAGTTGCTCCCGGTTATCGCCGCTCCGTTCAGGCTGATCGAAGGCATAAACGGCGAGGAGAACCGCAGGTTTGTGATCGGGTTCAGGAAGATGTAGTCATACGCCCATCCATACCCGCCTCGAACCACGAATCTCCCGCGATTTGGGTTCCAGGCTGCGCCCAGTCGCGGGGCCCAGTTGTTGTTCCGCGCGAAGGCACTGCCGCCGAGGTCTATGCTGCCGAGGGGGCCAGTGCCACCGCCGCCGATGGGCGAGAAATTGTTCCGATCCAGGTTTGCGAGGATGTTGTTCACTTCGGATACGCCGCCGGCCGACTCGAAACGAATTCCCAGGTTCAGCGTGAACGTGCTCGTCACCCGATAGTCGTCCTGCGCGAACAGATAAACGTCCGTGGCGCGGTTCCCACGGATGGAAGTTCCAAAGCGTTGGGTATACGCGTTCGGGATGCCATTCTGGAAATCCGCCAGGTTCGCAAACGTGATCGTGCCGCGAAGGTTTGAGTCAAAAACGCTATTTGCCTGGTAACGGAGAATGTCCATACCAAACTTCAGCCCGTGGCTTCCTTTGGACACGGAGACGGAGTCGCTGTACTGGAACGTGTTCTGGACGCGTCCTTGAGGTATGCCGGCCCAAATGCCCATCCCATCAAACCCAGAAATTGTGGTCTGCGGTGCATAGGGTGCCGAGAGAGTCGTGAACGGCACGAAGTTCGGGTTGCTCCGGCCAAACGCAAAGCGAAATTGATTGATCACCGCCGAGGAAAAAATGTGCGTGTGCCCGAAGTTGAACGCACGGTCCGTGGACGTGACATTTGCCCCATAGTTCGGCAAGTTCGTGAAGATGAACGTGAGACCGGGACTTACGGAGCTAATGGGGTTTGTCCCGTACCTGGACGTTATCATGTCCTTGCCGTTGCGGAACGTCTGATCAATTCGCACCGACCACGCGTACTGATTGCCCGCATTCGGAGCCGCAGCGTTTAGACTCCCAGAGCTGGATGTCGGCGCGCCTAAAGCCGTGAACAGAGCCTGCGAAGTCGGATCAGTGATGGCAGCCTGCTCCGTAGGAGTCAGCACGCTGGCAGCGCTGCTGGAGCCGGCGCCCCGGTTCTTTATGCCTTCATAGTGCCCGAAGGCGAACAAATGGTTCTTGACGATTGGGCCACCCGCCGTGAAGCCCCATTGATTCTGGATGAAGGGAGTCACCTGGCCCGTCGGATGTTCCAGCGTATACTGATCAAAGAAGTCGCGCGCATTGAATGCCGAGTTCTGATGGAACCAGTACGCCGTCCCGTGGAATTCGTTGGTGCCCCCCTTCGTGATGATCTGCACCTGGGCGCCGCCGTTCCGTCCGAACTCTGCCGAGAAGTTATTCGTGATCAGCTTAAACTCTTGCACGGCATCGAGGCTGAACGTGCCCGTGCCGGAAGATCCCGTCGTCGATATGTCCGTCGCGGTGATGTTGTCCACGGTGATGTTGTTCCCGCGGCCTCGTTGGCCGTTGGCGTTGAAACTGCCCGATCCGAGGAACGGGTTGTCCTTGCTCACCGGCGCAACCCCTGGCGCCAAAGTCGCATACGCCACAGGATCCCGGCCCAGGTTGGGGAGATCGAGAACGGTCTTGGCATCCAGCGAGGTACTTATTTGCGAGCTCGCAACGTCCAAGAGAGTTGCCGCACCCCCTTCGACCGTGACTACCTCGCTCACTGCTCCGACTTCTAGCGAGAGATTGAGGCGAATCACTTCGCCGCTGCGGATGACCACTGTGGTCTCCAATACCCGGAAACCTTGCTTTTCAATACGTACCCCATAACTTCCAACGTCCAACTGCTGTGTTGAGAATTCTCCCGAGTCATTCGTGATGACCGTCCGTGTAGCGCCGGTCGCCGCATTTTTGATCGTGACCGTCGCTTGGGATACCGCCAGCCCCTTGGGGTCAAAGATCGTGCCCTGAAGATCTCCTGTCAGGGCGGCGTAAGCTGGCAGAACCAACAGGAAAACAACCGCCAATCCTAGGACGAACCACTTTGCAAGAACTGTATTTCGCATGTTTACGCACTCCTCGATGAGGTTTTCGAAACGCTAAGACTAACGTTCAGTCGTAAAGTGTTGGCTGTTATTCCAGCACCACTACCCCCAGTGCTGGATATACGGACTGCCCTGGACTAGAAGTACTGCAAACACTTAGCCAATATCACTAAAATATAAGAGCTGTGTTTCCTGTATTTTAGATATGTTCATGGTTAGCTATATGCGGTAAATGTATATTTTTCAGAAATGATATACGGTTATTCATAGACTTCATTCTGGCTCAAATCCCTTCATCCACGTTCAAGCCCCGTTGGTAGAAGGAAGGTAAGTCGCAAAGGTGAGACGAAAAGCAAGGACAATCAAAAGAAATAAAAGAATTCCGAATATTAAGAGGGAATCTAAAGCTGTTCCATGCTCACTGCGGAGATTTCTTTCCCTTGGATTTTGATTTCGACGGCCAGCGGCGGGCGCAGGTCGGAGCCCTGCACGATAGCCCCGCGTACCCAGACGTTGCCGGGGCGGCTCATCAGGCGCAGGGGGTCGAAGACCGTACGGCTGCAGGGATCGCCCACCATGGGGTGCTTGGCGCGGAAGCCGTAATCCGTCGCCAGCTTGTGCATATCGGTGAGGTATTCGAGCTGGCAGCGGCCCAGGGGCACCTCCAGCGAAAAGCCCCAGTAGGAGCTGGCGGAGGACGCCGAGCCACCCGGGAGGCGCACCAGCAGCGCCGGCACATTGGCGCCCGTGACGCGGTTGTAAAAGAAGAAGGCTTTCGACGACCACGGTTGGGCCATTTCGCCCACTGTGGCGATCACCGGCTGGGCCTCGGTGGCCACCGGGGGCGGCGGCGTATCGGCGGGGGCCGGCACCACGATCTGCGGTGCGGGTTCGGCCTGCACGTGCTCGACGCGCTTCGGGCGCAGGAATACCAGCGCAAACAGCAGCCCGGCGAGCAGCACGAAACCGATGCCGCTGGCCAGCCGCACCGTGGGGCTCAGGCTGGCGAAGAACCCGGCAGGGCGCGCCGCCGCCGCGGGTTTATCCAGCCCGGGAATCTGCGGCATCTCGACCTTAAAGCGTTCCGGTGATGGCTGATCGGGCATTGTGCTTCCCAAGAATGGTTTGGAATCCGGCGCGCTATCCCAGGCCGGAAATCCGTAATGAGCAATGAGTTGACCGCTTCGCGGTCACGCTCGTAGTTGACCGCTTCGCGGTCACGCCTACAAACGCTGCACGAACTGGCCACACGAAACGGCCGCGCTGGGCGGCCATCCCTGCCAGGAAGGACTGCTACCCATGGCCCTCAGTTTATGCCTGAGGCGCGCAAGTCGCAACTAGGTAGGGGGTTGATCTCCCGGGGAGCCTCTGCCGAGGCGGGTTGTGGAAGGCAGCCTGCCAGGGAGGGGCCCGGCGGTTTCGGTTATCCTAAACGCCACAGGTGTGCGAGCCGGGGCTTGTTTCATTTCTTGCGCGCGCCTACTGTAAGTGGAGGGTAGCAGTAGGGCCTGGATCGGCTCGACTCATGAGCGCTGACACACGAGCGACGGCGCGCAGCTTTGTGCGCAGCCTGAACATCCTCCTGAAATTCGCACGGCTCTATGAGTTCGGCCATGCGCGCACCACCGCGCAATTTGACACCACCTGGCGGGAACTGCACACCGCGCTGCAGGAAAGCGGCGGCAGCGGCATCCTGCTGGGCTCCTCCGGTAACCAGATCCTGATCGACGGCGAGCCCCTCGGCGGAGCAGCCGCCGAACGCAGCTTTGCCCAGCTTCTCTCCTCCGCCGGCATCGCCAGCATCCACTTCGCTCCCAGCGTGACCCAGGCGCAGTTCGCGCGCTTCGTGCGCGCCTTTCCCACGGGCCACTCCAAGCCCCAGGCCCTGGCCGAACAACTGAAGGCGACCCTGGCCGGCGATACCAGCATTCGCCTGAACGAGATCCGCTTCGTGGCCGAAGACGCTTCGACCCCCGGGGTGACGGCGGCGGCCCAGCTCACGGCCAAGGTTCTGGGCGCGGCCGGCGATAAGTTCAAGGATTTCCTGGAAGACCCCCAGAAAATGTTGCAACTTCTCCTGGCGGCGGAAGGCTCGCGCGCACCGGGCTCCGGAGCGGCCAGTGGGCCGGGCGGAGGCGGCGGAACCGGCGGCGCTGGTTGGGGCGGCGGCGGATCCGGAAACCTCTGGGATGCCGGTCAAGGCGGAGGTGGCAGCGGCGCAGGCGGGTCCGGCCAGCCGGGCGGCGGGGAAGGAGTGGGAACAGGCTCTGGCCTAAGTTCCGGGACAGGCTCCGGATTCGGCGCAGGGGGTACAGGAGCGGGTCCTGGAGGTTCCGGCACCGGCGTTGGCGCAGGCCCCGGCGGTAGCGGGTCGGGCATTGCTTCCGGTGGCCCTGGCGGAGGTGCCGGAGCGGGTTCCAGCGGTGGCGACGTGCGCCGACACGGAAAATGGCTGGCGGCGAGCGCGTTGCTGCGCGGAAGTCCGGCCGCTGCTGGGGGTCCTGCGGCACTCCCGGGTGGCCCCGGCGGGTTTTCGGTGGCCGAGGATGATGTGCGCTCCATGCTCTCCCTGTTTGCGCAGTTGGGCCGCAGCCACAAAGACCCCGATGCCAAGGCGGATCTGCCCAATTTCCAATCGCGGCTCTCGGCCATGCCCGTGCGCGCGCAGGTCACCCTGCAGCAGGCCCTGGCCGGGTTGGCAGCCCAGGCGCCCACCGACAAACCGGATAAACCCATGTTGCTGCGCCTGGCGGAGCACATCGCCATCCGCTTCGCGCTGGACAGCTACGAGCGTGGGGAGCTGCGCGTCAATGCCGTGAAGCAGATGCTCGACCGCATGAACCAGGAGATCACCGGGCTGCGCAAGATCCTGGGACAGCACGAAGAGGTGATGGCCGGCGCGGGCCTGCAGGTGCAGAGCTATACCGAGTTGCTGGACCAGGAGTTCTGGGAGCAGGTGCCGGAAGAGAACAAGCGCGAGGTGCTGGCTTCGGACGAAGCCTGGTGCGTGCCGCCGCGCAACGTGCGCGCCTTCCTCGAGGAGGTGGTCAAGCGCGGCGAACTCAAGACGGTCAACGAAATCCTGCTGAAGTATTGCGCGTGCATCGCCCTGCCGGCGCCCGAGGCGCGGCGCACCACGGCCATCGGCCTCTCCGAGCTCGCCGCACTCTACGGCAGCGGCGACGGCAGCGCGCTGATCGAAGCGATCCGGCGGCTGGGCCTCCAGCTGGCAGTGGAGCGCGAACCGGACCTGCAGACCATGATCAGCGCGGCGTTTGTGCGCCTGAGCCAGGAGGCGGCGGGCAAACGCTGCTATCCGGCCATGCAGCAGGCTCTGGCCTCGCTGGAAGTCGTGGAGGCGCAGCGGCCGGGCACGCTGCAGAGCCTGCGCCCGCGCATCGGCTCCGAAGAGCGCCTGCCGGAGTTCGTCGAAGAGGCGCTGCGCGACGGGCGGCTCCCTGATGGACTGCTCGAGATTCTATGCCAGATGCCGCAGGCGGCCCTGCGCTACGTCACCAGCCGCTTCGGCCGCAGCGGATTCCGGGAGGACTGCGAACTGTTGGCGGAGATCGTGCGCGGGCTGGGCGAGACGAGCGCGTACAACCTGCTGGAATCGCTGAAAACTGCGCCGGCCGTGGAAGCAGTGGAAACCGTGGGCCTGCTCAGCCAGCTGGAGCCGGAGGCCGTGGGAAAAGTGCTGCCGGTGCGCCTGGCGCAGTGGCCGCGCACGGCTCACGACCGCGTCGTGCGGCAATTGTCGGCGGCGCCGGCGGAGCACCGGGCGCACCAGTTGGTTGCGCTGTTCGACGCGCTGGACCCGCTGATCCAGCCCTCGGCCCTGGACGAAATGGGCATGACGGGGCGTGCGGAGTGCATCCCCAAACTGCTGGAACTGGTCGCAGCGGAGGGCACCCCCGGCTACGTGCGGCTGAAGGCCATCGAGGCCCTGGGGCGTTTGCGCGCGCAGGCCGCCAGCGCGCCGCTGTTGCAGATCCTCGATTCGCGCCAGGTGTGGCGCTGGGTGCATGCCATGGAACTGCGCATCGCCGCGGCGCAGGCCCTCCTGCGCATCGATCCGGTCATCGCCATGCAACGCCTGGCCGGCGGCGGCCTGGAGCGCAAGGACCTGACCTTCGAGCCCATTGACCCGGAGCCCGGCTCCACGGTTATCCGCCAGCGGCGCTACGCGCGCCTGCGCCTGTCGCGCAGCCTGGCCGCGCTCACCACCAACCTGCGCGAAAATTTCAAGATTGCCGTTGCTGAACTGAACCTCGGCGGAGGCCTGGGTACCAGTGAGCGCCACCTTGCTCCCGGCACCCTCCTGGCCCTGAAGTTCTCCAGCGGCGTGCGTTCCATCAAGGCCCAGGCGGTGGTGCGCGGGGCGCGTCCGCAAACCCTGGCCTTTGAATTCGTAGAGATTGATCTCGAGGAGCGCCTGCGCTTGCGCAAGCTGCTGCTGGAGTCCGGGAGCACGCCGCTGGCCGCCAATGTCGGCAACCGCAGCCACCGCCGCGGCCAGGTGGCCGTCAGTCACCCCTAATCCCGGGGCCCAGCCACTCTTGCGCCCCGGACCCGCCCGGATCTGGCAACCGCCGGCATTCCCACCCTGCGGCATTTCTTGGCGCAAGTACTGGCAACCAGTTAGAATAATAGTTTACGCGTGTCTCGCCGGACGTAGCGGGTGCGCGCGGCAGTGCGAGCGGGCGCGTCCCCTCGGCCGGCGGCCGGGACGCGCGGCGGGCCCTCGAAAATCACCGGCGGGAAACGGCGAAGCGAATTCATGGAAGTTGCACAGATACTCGACAGGGTAGTCGCGCGGTTTATCGGTACCAAGCACGAGCGCGACGTGAAACGCATCCAGCCGCTGGTCGCGGCGATCAATGCGCGCGAAGCGGAAGTGCAGGCGCTGGACGGCGCCGGTCTGCGGACGCGCTTTGCGGAGCTGCGCCAGCAGGTGCAGGCGCAGCTCGCGGACGCCGATGCCGCGGAGCCCGCCTATCGCGAGCTGCTGCAGAAGGCCCTGGAGCCGGCGATCGTGCCGGCCTTCGCCCTGGTGCGCGAGGCCGGGCGCCGTTTCCTGAACATGCGCCATTTCGACGTGCAGCTCATCGGCGGCATCGTCCTGCATGAGGGCAAGATCGCGGAGATGAAGACGGGCGAAGGCAAGACGCTCGTAGCCACCCTGCCCGCGGTGCTCAATGCCCTGACCGGGCGCGGCGTGCACATCGTCACCGTGAACGACTACCTGGCGCGGCGCGACGCCGAGTGGATGAGCCCGCTCTACCGCGCCCTGGGGCTTTCCGTAGGCATCATCGTCCACGACCTGGACGACACCGAGCGCCGCGCCGCTTATGGCGCCGACATCACCTACGGCACCAACAACGAGTTCGGCTTCGACTACCTGCGCGACAACATGAAATATGACCTGGGCGACTGCGTGCAGCGCGGCCACCACTTCTCCATCGTCGACGAAGTGGACTCCATCCTCATTGACGAGGCCCGCACCCCGCTGATCATCTCCGGCCCCTCGGAAGAGTCCACCGACAAGTACTACAAGATTGACAAGATTATTCCCAGGCTCATCCAGGAGATCGACTACACCATCGACGAGAAGCACCGCACCGCCACGCTCACCGAAGAGGGCGTGAGCAAGTGCGAGAAGCTGCTCAGCCTTGGCAACCTCTACGACCCGGCGCACATGGAGACCATCCACCACGTCTACCAGGGCCTCCGCGCGCACACCCTCTACAAGAGCGACGTCGACTATGTCGTCAAGGACGGCGAGGTCGTCATCGTGGACGAGTTCACCGGACGGCAGATGCCCGGCCGGCGCTGGTCCGACGGCCTGCACCAGGCCATCGAAGCCAAAGAGGGCGTGAAGATCGAGCGCGAAACCCAGACTCTCGCCACCGTCACCTTCCAGAACTATTTCCGCATGTACAAGAAACTCTCCGGCATGACCGGCACCGCGGAGACCGAAGCCGCGGAGTTCGGCAAAATCTACAATCTCGATGTGGTGGCGATTCCGACGAACCGCACGCTCATCCGCACGGAGTACTCCGACGTCGTCTACCGTACCCAGAAAGAAAAATTCGAAGCCGTGGTGAACGGCGTGATGCAGGAGGACGACACCTACGCCCACGGGATTCGCCAGTACCACGAGCGCGGCCAGCCCGTCCTCGTCGGCTCCATCTCCATCGAGAAATCCGAAGCCATCGCCGAGCTGCTGAAGAAGTCCGGCATCCCGCACCAGGTGCTGAACGCCAAGCAGCACGAGCGCGAAGCCAAGGTCGTCGCCCAGGCCGGCCGCAAGGGCGCCGTCACCGTCTCCACCAACATGGCCGGGCGCGGCACGGACATCCTCCTCGGCGGCAACCCCGAGCAGATGACCCGCGAGCATTTCCTCAAGAACAAGCTGGCCATGCCTTACGCCAAGGCCCCCGCGGTCATCCCTGCGGACGGCGCCGAGGGCGGCGAGGCGCAGCCCGCGGTCCCCATGGTGCTCTTCCAGCACGAGGGCAAAATCTTTCAGGTGCCGCAGGACCAGTGGAAGCCGGTCTACGACCAGTTTGCGCTGCAGTGCAAGGCCGAGCACGACGAAGTCGTGGCCCTCGGCGGACTGCATATCCTGGGCACCGAGCGCCACGAGGCCCGGCGCATCGACAACCAGTTGCGCGGCCGCGCCGGCCGCCAGGGCGACCCCGGCTCCTCGCGCTTCTTCCTCTCCCTCGAAGACGACCTCATGCGCATCTTCGGCGGCGAGCGCGTGAAGCAGCTGATGTTCCGCTTGGGCATGACCGAAGGCGTGCCCATCGAATCCAGGCTCATCTCCCGGCGCATCGAGAACGCCCAGAAATCCGTGGAAGCGCAGAATTTCGACGCCCGCAAACACCTTCTGGAATACGACGACGTAATGAACAAGCAGCGCGAGACCATCTACGCCATCCGCCGCTCCGCGCTCGAAGGCAAGGACCAGCGCGACTACGTCCTGAGCATCGCCGAAGACGTCGCCCGCGAGCTGGCGGACATCTACTGCCCGCGCGAGCAGCATCCCGACCAGTGGAATGCCGCGCAGTTCCTCGCCGAAGTGCACGCCCAGTTCGGCGTCGACGCCAAGGCCGGCGGCGCCGACCCCGCCGTGATGAACCATGACCAACTGGCCGAAGCGCTGGCCGCCGCCGTGGTCCAGCGCTACGAAGAGAAGGAAAAGCAGTTCGGTCCGGAGATCCTGCGCTGGCTCGAGCGCCGCATTATCCTCGATGTCGTGGATACGCAGTGGAAAGACCACCTGCTCTCGCTCGACCACCTCAAAGAAGGCATCGGCCTGCGCGGCTACGGGCAGAAGGATCCCCTCGTCGAGTTCAAAAAAGAGGCCTTCACGCTCTTCGAAGAGATGATGACTCGCGTGGACAACGAGACCGTGCGCTATCTCTTCCACGTGCAGGTGCAGCAGGGCGAGCAGGCGCCCCCGCCCCCGCCCCCGCCGGCAGCCCCCGCCGCAGGCCGTGCGGAGACCGCTGCCGCGGCCGCCAGCGCTCGCGCGGGCGAGCCCTCGCATCTTCCGGCTGTGGCCCGGGAACTCGAGCGCCGCCAGCAGCGCCAGCAGAAGGATCTGCAGTACCAGGCGGGCCCGGCGCAGGCCGAAGCGCCCAAGCCGGTGCGCGCCGGCGCCAAGATCGGCCGCAACGATCCCTGCCCCTGCGGTTCGGGCAAAAAATATAAGAAGTGCCACGGCGTGAACGCATGATTTGGCCGGACCAGGCGGTCTCCCAACTTCGTCGGGATAAATTCCGCCCGCCTCACACCTGATTCCGCCATTCCGAGTCCCGCCAGGAGCGGTGTAAGCTCCGCGAGGAATTTCCCTACGTTTGATCAGGAGAGCTTGAACATATGCCCCCAGCACCGATGCCGCAGCAGCAGGAAAAAATGCCCATCCCGGGCGTGAAGAATCTTGTCGCCGTGGCCAGCGGCAAAGGCGGCGTGGGCAAAACCACCGTCGCCGTGAACCTCGCCTTGGCCCTCACCCAGCTCGGCTACCGCGTCGGCCTGCTCGATGCCGACGTCTACGGCCCTAACGTGCCGCTGATGCTCGGCTCCACCGCCGAGCCCCGCGCCACCGAAGACCGCAAGATCTTTCCCGTCGAAGCCCAGGGCATAAAGATGATCTCCATGGGCCTGCTCAGCCCCGGCGACCGCCCCATGATTTGGCGCGGCCCGATGCTGCACAGCGTCATCCAGCAGTTCCTGCGCAGCGTGCAGTGGGGCGAGCTGGACTACCTCATCGTGGATCTCCCCCCGGGCACCGGCGACGTGCAGTTGACGCTGATCCAGACCGTGCCGGTCACCGGCGCCGTGGTCGTGACCACCCCGTCGGTCGTGGCCCTGGCCGACGTCCGCAAAGCCATTGAGATGTTCCGCCAGGTCAATGTGGAAGTTCTCGGCGTGGTCGAGAACATGAGCGCGTTCATCTGCCCGCATTGCCAGAAACCTGTGGACATCTTCGGCCATGGCGAGGGCGCGCGCACGGCGCTGGCCTACGGCGTCCCGGTCCTCGGCGAAATCGAGGTCGATCCGCGCATCCGCATCGGCGGCGATACCGGCCAGCCTGTCGCGGCTGCCGGCGAAGCCGGCCCCGCTGCGAAGAGTCTCTACGCCATGGCCCGCGCCGTCGTGGCACGCCTCGAAGCTGTCAGCGCCGCCGCCGCCGGCCCCCAGATCCAGATCGACTGAGCACTTCTGGAGTGTGCTCCGCAATGCTCTTAATCTTCGCCCGGAACATTCCTGTCTGGAATTTCGTTCCTACACGGAGAGGTTATTGTGGAAACTGAGCGAACGCCCGGCGGGTCCCGCCGCGGAGAAGCGGCGCTTCTCGGTGGGCTCTCTCTTGCGCTGTTTTTTCTGCACATGCTTGTCAACGGCCGCTATGGCTACTTCGTGGACGAGCTCTACTACCTTGCCTGCAGCCATCATCTCGCTTGGGGGTACGTCGACCAGGCCCCGCTGATCGCCGTGATCACCTGGCTCGAGCGCGTCACGCTCGGCGATTCGCTCCACGCGCTGCGGTTTCTGCCGGCGCTGGCCGCTGGGTTGAAGGTGCTCCTTGCCGGCCTGATCGCAAAGGAACTCGGCGCGCGGCGCTACGCGATGACTCTCGCCTGCGTGGCCGTGATCTTCGCTCCGCTCTATCTTGGCCTCGATTCTCTCCTCACGATGAACGTCTTTGAGCCCTGCTTCTGGATGGCCTGCGCGCTCGTTGTTTTGAAAATCTTCAATGGTGCGAGCCCGAAGCTCTGGCTGCTGTTTGGCGTGGTTGCCGGCATGGGCTTGCAGAACAAGCACTCCATGCTCTTCTTCGGTTTTGGTTTGTTTGTCGGCTTGTTGCTGACGAAGCAGAGGCGTCACCTTGCACAGCCGTGGATCTGGCTCGGGGGGTTGATTGCCCTGCTGATCTTTTTGCCGAATCTTGTCTGGGAGATTCACCGGCATTTCCCGACGATCGAACTGCTGCAAAACATCCAAAAAAGCGGGCGCAACACGGAGCTCGGCGTGATCGGCTTTCTGCTGGCGCAGCTTTTTGCCATGCACCCGCTCGCTGCGCCGCTCTGGATTGCCGGGTTGTGGCGTCTCTTGCGGGATCGCGAAGGCCGGGGCATCCGCGTCCTGGGCATCACTTACGTGGTGATCCTGGTCTGCATGCTGGCGCTGCACGGACGCATCTATTATTTGGCGCCGGCCTATCCCATGCTGTTTGCGGCCGGTGCCATGGCCTTCCAGGAATGGGCCGAGCGGCACTCCTGGAACTGGCTGAAGCCCGCGTATATCGCGGTGCTCGCGGTGACGGCCGCAATCCTCGCGCCGTTCTTTTATTTTCCGATGCTCAGCGTGCCGCAATACATCGCGTATTCGAAATTCATGCACCTGGCTCCTGTCAAGATCGAAAATCACAAGCAGGGGCCCCTGCCGCAGCTCTATGCCGATCAGTTTGGCTGGAAGGAGATGGCGCAAGTCGTGGCTAACGCCTACTTCAACTTGCCGCCGGAAGAGCGCAAGAGCTGCGCGATCTTTGCCCAGAACTATGGCCAAGCCGGCGCGATCGATTTCTTCGGCGCGAAAATGGGCCTGCCAAACGCTATCTCCGGTCATCAGAGTTACTACTACTGGGGTTCGCGCGGCTATACCGGCGAATGCATGATCGTGATGGACGACACGTACGCGACGTTGTCGCAGGAATTCGAAAGCGTTGAGAAGGTCGGCTCCGTCTATCACCCGCTCTCCATGCCCTACCAGCATTTCGACGTGTATCTGTGCCGCCGGCCGAAGTTCGGGACCCTCCAACAGCTGTGGCCGCGTTTGAAGCGCTGGGACTAGGGCCGAGCGTAGCGCCTTCCTTGTCAGTTCGGGAGCCGGATGTTATCTTGGCGTGGCTACGTGTGTGCACTTTTTGGGGTTCCGGCGCAGTACGCGATGGGTCCACGTATGTGCCGAGGAATCAAGGAAATAGCATGATTCGACCGTATCGTGGCAAGCACCCGCAGATCGCCGCCTCCGTCTTTGTCCACCCCACCGCGGTGATCATCGGCGACGTGACCATTGGCGAAGACTCCAGCGTCTGGCCCAACGTGGTCATCCGCGGCGACGTGGACTCTATCCGCATCGGCGCGCGCACCAGCGTGCAGGACGCTTCCGTTCTGCACGTCATGCGCGACGAGTACGAACTCATTCTGGGCGACGACGTGACCATCGGCCACGGCGTGATGCTGCACGGCTGCACCATCGAGCCCTGCTGCCTCATCGGCATCGGCGCCATCGTTCTCAATGGCGCCAAGATCGGCACCGGCAGCATCGTCGCCGCCGGCTCGCTGATTCCCGAGCGCACCGTCATCCCTCCGGGCAGCCTGGTCATGGGCGCGCCCGGCAAGGTCAAACGCACGCTCACCGAGAGCGAAAAAGCTACGATCGCGCAGCACGCCCAGCGCTACGTCGGGTACGCCAAGATCTATCGCCAGGAGTCAGCCGAGTGAGCGAAACTCTCTTGTCAGCTCGACTTCTCCTCACCGTCATTCCGAGCGAAGCGCGGGTTTTGCGCTCCGAACAGGTTTACGGAGCGCGTTTTTTGCGTTCCGGATGGGTTTGCGGAACGAGGAATCTCTCTTAGTCTTTTATGGCGACCAAGACCAAATTTCAAGCCATCCGCGGCACGCGCGATCTCCTCCCCCCGGAGACCGCGCTGTGGAACCGCGTCGAACAGACCGCTCATGCGGTTTTCAGCACGTTCGGCTTCGGCGAAATCCGCGTTCCGATTTTCGAGCAAACGGACCTCTTCGCCCGCTCCATCGGACTCGACACCGATGTCGTCTCCAAGGAGATGTACTCGTTCGCGGACCGCGATGAGACCAGTGTGAGCCTGCGCCCCGAAGCCACCGCCAGCGTCTGCCGCGCCTACATCGAGCACGGCATGCACGCGCTGCCCGCTCCCGTGAAACTGTACTACCTGGGGCCGATGTTCCGCCGCGAGCGCCCGCAGAAGGGCCGCTACCGCCAGTTCTACCAGATCGGCGCGGAAGTTCTCGGCGGCAGCGACGCTCCCGCGATTGACGCCGAAGTGATCGAAATGGTTATGGTCTTCTTCGCCAGGCTGGGCCTCGAAGGCGCAAAGCTGCACCTCAACTCCATCGGCTGCCGCGACTGCCGCCCCAAGTACGTCGAGCTGCTGCGCGCGGAGCTTTCCAAAGTCAAAGAAAAACTCGGCCCGGATAGCCAGCGGCGCATCGAAACCAACCCCCTGCGTGTCCTCGATTCCAAGCTCGAGAGCGAGCAGGCCCTCATCGCCGCGCTGCCGCGCATCGCCGCGCACCTCTGCGACGCCTGCGCGAAACACTACGCCGCGGTGAAGCGGGAACTCGATCTGCGCGGCGTCGCTTTCGAGGAAAACTGGCGCCTCGTGCGCGGCCTCGACTACTACATGCGCACCACCTTCGAAATCATCGCTCCGGGCCTGGGTTCGCAGAACGCCGTCTGCGGCGGCGGGCGCTACGACGGCTTGGTCGAGCTGCTCGGCGGCCATCCCACCAAGGGCATCGGCTTCGCCATCGGCGAGGACCGCCTGATCCTTTCCCTGCAGGAGAGCGGCAAGGCCCCGGCTGTGTGCGGCCGCGACGTCTACATCGCCTGGATGGGCGAAAAAGCCTATGCTACGGCGGTGCGCGCGGCCAAGCTTTTGCGCGAGGCCGGCTGCTCGGTCGAGCTGCCCGGCACGGAGCAGAAATTCGGCAAGGCCCTGGGCCACGCGGACAAGCTCGGCGCGAAGTATGCTTTGATCCTAGGCGAGGACGAAGTCTCGAGCGGCCAGTGGACGCTCAAGACCCTCGCCGACGGCACGCAGCGCAAGTTGAGCGAAGCGGAAGTGGTCACGGCGATCCCCGCGAAATAGGCAATTGGCCTTGGTAGCACAGGCGGAACTTGTCCCGACTCGGTCGGGAGCCTATGCAGCGTACACTCAGGCACGGCGCAAAGCGCACAAGCTTCAGCCCGTGCAACTAGAGGAGAGAACGACTTGCTCGACTTTCTGGGTAATCTGAAACGTACACACTACTGCGGCGAACTGCGCGCGGCTGACGACGGCCGCGACGTCATCGTCATGGGCTGGGTGGCGCGCCGCCGCGACCTCGGCAATCTGCTCTTTCTCGACCTGCGCGACCGCGCCGGCATCGTCCAGGTGGTCTTCAACAAGGAGACCCAGCCCGCGGCCCACGCCAAGGCCGAGCAGGCCCGCTCGGAATTCGTCGTCGCCGTCGAAGGCAAGATCATCCGCCGCCAGAAGGCCAACCCCGACCTGGCCACCGGCGAAGTCGAAATCATCGCCGGCAAACTGCACATCCTGAACAACGCCAAGACCCCGCCCTTCCCCATCGAGGAAGAGATCAACGCCACCGAAGAAACGCGCCTGCGCTTCCGCTATCTCGACCTGCGCCGGCCCAAGCCGCACCGCAACCTCGCGCTGCGCCACAAGGTCATCCTCGAAATCCGCAAGGTCATGGACGAGCTGGGCTTCCTCGAAGTCGAAACGCCCATGCTCACGCGCTCCACTCCCGAAGGCGCGCGCGACTACCTCGTGCCCAGCCGCGTGCACCATGGCCAGTTCTACGCCCTCCCGCAGTCCCCGCAGATCTTCAAGCAGATTCTGATGATCGGCGGCCTCGACCGCTACTTCCAGATCGTCAAGTGCTTCCGCGATGAGGACCTGCGCGCCGACCGCCAGCCGGAGTTCACCCAGCTCGACGTGGAGATGTCCTTCCCCCGCCAAGAAGACATCTTCGGCGTGATCGAAGCCGTGATGGTGCGCGCCTGCGCCGTGGCCGGAATCAAAGCCCAGGCGCCCTTCCCGCACATGCTCTACAAGGACGCCATCCGCAGATACGGCAGCGACAAGCCGGACCTGCGCTTCGGCATGGAGCTGCACGAGGTCACGGACTGCTTCCCGCCCGAAGCCAAGGCCAAGCTGCAGATCGAAGGCAGCGTCTTCGCCCTCGCCGCGCCCGGCGCGGCTGGCTATTCCCGCAAGCAGCTCGACGAGCTGGTGGAAAAGGCCAAATCCAGCGGCGCGCGCGGCGCTTATTTCGTGAAGCTCGCGCCCGAGGGCGTCACCTCCACGGTCGAAAAACTGATCGGTGCGGACAACGTGAAAAAGCTCGCCGCGGCCTGCGGCGCGAAGACCGGCGACCTCGTCGTCGCCGTCTCCGCCAAGGAGCAGATCAAGGGCACGGAAGCCGCCGCGCTGGTCGCCGGGCAACTGCGCCTGCAGCTCGGCGAAGCGCTCGGCGTCATCGACAAATCTCAATGGAAATTCCTCTGGCTCACCGGCTTCCCGCTCTTTGATTGGAGCGAATCGGACAAGCGCTGGGTCAGCGCGCAGCATCCCTTCACCGGCATCGTGGACGAGGACCTGGACAAGCTCGAATCCGCGCCGTGGGAAGTGCGTTCCAAGGGCTACGACCTGGTGCTCAACGGCGTCGAGCTCGGCTCCGGCAGCATCCGCATCCACCGCCAGGACATTCAGGAGCGCCTCTTCCGCGCCTTAGGCCTCAGCGAGGAGCAGTTGCGCCGCCGCTTCGGCTTCTTCCTCGACGCCCTGACCTACGGCACGCCGCCCCACGGCGGCATCGCCCTGGGCATGGACCGCGTGGTCATGCTCCTCGCCGGCGAAAAATCGATCCGCGAAGTGGTGGCCTTCGCCAAAACCACCGCCGCCGTCGATCTCATGGCCGAGTCGCCCTCCGGCGTGGACAAAGATCAACTCGACCAATTGGGCATCGCCATAAAGCCTGGCGATAAATGACCGGGGGATGCCGAATCTATCCCAATGGATCGAAGGTGTTTTGCGTTTCGGTGTTTTTCTGGCCGCATTCATTGTAATTGCCTGGCGGAGGAGAAAAAACAGGTTCTTATTCTATGTAGGGCTAGGCCTTGTGACCGCCTATGCTCTGATATTTATCTTTCTTTATTTTCTCTATTTTCCTTATTTTAAAGATATTAGAGGGCGGTAAAGCTGGAAGAAACCGCGCAGTCCCCGGTTTCTTGATGACGAACGATGCCGGAGACGAGAGAATAAGCTGCAAATGTCGCGCATACGCATATTGCCGGAGGCAGTAGCGAACAAGATCGCCGCGGGCGAGGTCATCGAGCGCCCGGCATCCGTCGTCAAGGAGCTGCTGGAGAACGCGCTGGACGCCGGCGCCAAGACCATCCGCATTGAGGTCGAAGCCGGCGGCAAGCGCATGATCCGCGTCATCGACGAGGGCCACGGCATGATGCACGACGACGCCCTGCTGGCCTTCGAGCGCCACGCCACCAGCAAGCTGCGCACCGCCGACGATCTGCTCTCCATCTCCACCCTCGGCTTTCGCGGCGAAGCCCTGCCCACCATCGCCGCGGTCTCCGTCAGCGTGGCCGACATCTTCTACTGCGTGCCGGCGCGCCGCAAGTTCCTGAAGTCGGATTCGACCGAGCTGGGGCACATCGCCTCGCTCGTCACCCATTACGCCCTGGCTAATCCCGAGCGCCACTTCGTTCTGACAACGCCCACGCAGGAGATCGTCAACTGCCCTCCGGCGGAGCGGCTCTCCGACCGCGTCTACCAGCTCTTCGGCCGCCAGGCCCTCGACGAACTGGTGGAGATTCCGGCGGCCTCCGCGCCCTTCCGCGCCGCGATCACCGAGCCGGCGCTGGAAGCCGGCGAGGAAGCCGCCACGCTCACCGCCACCGGCTTCACCTCGCGCCCCGAAGTGCAGCGCCCCAACCGCAACGGCATCTACATCTTTGTGAACCGCCGCCTGGTGCGCGACCGCCTGATCCTGCACGCCATTCACGAGGCCTATCGCAACATCCTGCCGCCCGCGGTTTTTCCCGCCGTGCTGCTGTTCCTCGAGATGCCTTACGACGAGGTGGACGTGAACGTGCACCCGGCCAAGGTCGAGGTGCGCTTTCGCCATCCGCAGTTCGTGCACGATTTCACCCGCGACGCCATCCGCCAGGCGCTCACCAAAGCGCGCTCCATCGCCAGCTTCGCCGCGGCCGCCGGCGTGCCCGGTGTGACCCACGGTGCGCCGCAGGGCGCCGCTGCTTCGGAAGGCGCGCTGCCAGGCCCGCCGCGCGCCATCATTCCACCCATCGGGGAGCTTGGCGTCGGCACCGGCATCGGCTCCGATGGCGGCACCGGTGCCGGCTCGGACGGCGGCTACGGCGCATTCGACCTGACCGCCGCGCCGCTGCCGCCCGTCGAGCAGCGCTTCTCCTTCGAGCCCGGCACGGCGTTTCCTGATGCCCCGCGCGTCACCCCGGTGATGGACTGGCCCGGCACCGCCGCCGCGGCCTACGGCGACGCCCCGGCCTCGCTGCCCAGCCCCGGCCAGATCGCCGACCTCAAGCCGCTCGGCCAGGTCAGCTCCAGCTTTATCGTCGCGGTCAACGCTCAGGGCCTGTGGCTCATCGACCAGCACGTGGCCCACGAGCGCGTGCTCTTCGAGCAGCACCTGGAAGCGCGCCGCGCCGGCAAAGTGGAATGCCAGCGCATGCTCGTGCCCCTTGTGGTAGAACTGGCTCCGCGCCAGGTGGTGGTCTTCGAAAAAATCGCCGAGGAGCTCAACGCCAACGGCTTCGAGGTCGAGCCCATGGGCCCGCGCAGCGTGGCCATCCAGGCGGTGCCCGCGGGCATCGCCGCCGCCGACGCCGAGCAGCTGCTCACGGAAATTCTCGACGGCCTCGAGCGCGAAAACGCGGCCATCTCCATCGCCACCCTGCAGGCCAAAATTGCGGCCTCGGCGGCGTGCCACGCAGCCATTAAAGTGAACATGCCGCTGGACCAGACCAAGATGGAGTGGCTGCTCGCGGAGCTGGCCCGCACCGACGCCCCGATGAGCTGCCCGCACGGCCGCCCGGTGGTCCTGCGTTATTCGCTGAAGGAGATTGAGCGCGCGTTCCATAGAATTTAACTCTTTAGTAATTGGGCGGGAAGCAGCCCGCCCTCTGGGGGAAGCGGAATGACGGATACCAAGAAGACCGCGGTTGTTTTCGGGCTGGCCAACAAGCGCAGCATCGCCTGGGCCATCGCCCAGAAACTCCACGCCGACGGCTGGCAGCTCGCCATCACCTACATGAACGAGCGCCTGGAGATGGAGGCGCGCGACCTCATCGCCGAGCTCCCCGGCGCCGCGGGCTTCATGTGCGACGTCTCCAGCGACGAGCAGATCACGCAGCTCTTCGCCAAGCTCAAGGAGCGCTACGGCGTGCTGCACGGCCTGGTGCACAGCGTGGCCTTCGCCCCGGAAGCCGACCTCAAGGGCGCGTTCGTGGACACCTCGCGCGAGGGCTTCCGCATCGCCCACGACATCAGCGTCTATTCCCTGGTGGCGGTGACACGCGGCGCGGCTCCGCTGATGACTGCGGGCGGCAGCGTCATCACCATGACCTACTATGGCGCGGAAAAAGTCGTCCCGCGCTACAACGTCATGGGCGTGGCCAAGGCCGCACTGGAAGCCACCGTGCGCTACCTGGCCAACGACCTCGGCCCCAAAAACATCCGCGTCAACGCCATCTCTGCCGGGCCCATCAAGACCCTGGCCTCCCGCGGCATCTCCGGCTTCGGCGAAATGCTCCGCGCCCAGGCCGAGCGCGCCCCGCTCAAGCGCAACGTCGAGCCCAGCGAGGTCGGCGCCGCAGCCAGCTTCCTGCTCTCCGACGGCGGCTCGGGCATCACCGGCGAAACGCTGTACGTGGATTGCGGCTCGAACATCGTGGCCTACTGAACGACGATTTCACCAGCCGCTTCATGGCCAAACTCACCATCGCGATTGACGGCCCGGCGGGCTCGGGCAAGAGCAGCGTGGCGCGGCGCGTCGCTGAGCTGCTCGGGTATCTGTATCTGGACAGCGGCGCGATGTACCGCGCCCTGGCGCTGAAGGCCCTCGAGCGCGGCGTGCCTCTGGAAGACGAGGCGCAACTCGACGCCCTGGCGCGGGAGACGCACGTCGAGCTGCGCGCGCCCTCGGCGGAGCAGATCGCCGCGGGAGTGAAGAACCGCGTCTTTCTCGACGGCCGCGAAGTGACCGCGGAGATCCGCACGGACCAGGTGGCCCAGGCCGCCTCGCGCCTGGCGACCATCGCCGGCGTGCGCGCCGTGCTGGTCGCCGAGCAGCAGCGCGCCGGCGCCGGCGGCGGCGTGGTCATGGAAGGCCGCGACATCGGCACCGTCGTCTTCCCCCGCGCCGAGCTGAAGATTTTCCTGGACGCCTCGCCGGAAGTGCGCGCCGAGCGCCGCTGGAAAGAGCACCAGGAAAAGGGCGAAAGCATGCCGCTGGACGAGGTGCTCGAGGAAGTGCACGAGCGCGACCAGCGCGACCGCGAGCGCAAAGTTTCTCCGCTCCTGCGCGCCCCCGATGCCGTCTTCGTGGATAACACCGCCATGAACGCCGAAGAGACCGCGCGGCTCATCGTGCTGCTGGCCGCGGAACGCGCGAAAGAACCGGCTCGCGGCGCGGGGAGGGAAGCGTGATGCGCATTCTGCTGATTCTGGTGCTGGTGATTGCCGGCGGGCTGCTGGCCCTGCCGCGCGCGGTGATGGCGCAAGCCAGGAGCGCCGCGGACGCGCCGCAGGAAGCCGCGCGCAAATTCCGCGTGTATCTCGAGGACGACTGGAAGCGCTGGATGGCCGAGGCTCCGGAGATAGCCACCGAGGTGGGCTTTCCCGGGCAGAACCGCCGCTGGACCGACGATTCCCCGGAAGGCATCGCGCGGCGCAAGCGCCTGCTGGATGACAGCCTGGCCCGGCTGCAGGCCATTTCGCGCACAGCCCTGCCGGAAAGCGAGCGCCTGAACTACGACCTCTACCGCCAGCTTCTGGAGGCCGCGGAAGAGGGGCAGCAGTACGGCGACGATCCCATGCCCTTCCAGAGCGTGGCGCAGTGCAATCTGTGGATGCCGGTGAACCAGATGGAGAGCATCGGGGCACGGGCTGCCAGCACGCTGGCCCTCACGCCGCACCAGACGGTGGCCGACTACGAGGACATCCTGGCGCGGCTGGAAGCGCTGCCCCGCGCAGTCGAGCAGACCCAGGCCCTGCTGCAAGAGGGCCTGAAGCGCGGCTACACCCCGCCGCGTGTGCCGCTGCGCGATCTGCCGAAGCAGGTTGCCGATCTCGTTCCCGCCGATCCGCTGGCCAGCGCGCTGCTCGCGCCCTTCACGCAGTTTCCGGCGGGATTTCCGGAGCCCGAGCGGGCGCGGCTCACCGAGCGCGCGAAGACGGTTTACACGAGCGGCGTCGCCCCGGCCTTCCGCAAGCTGCATGACTATCTCGCGGAGACGTATCTCCCGGCGTGCCGCGAAAGCATCGCGGCCACCGCGCTCCCCGACGGCCAGGCCGCCTATGCCTTCCGCGTGCGCTGGCAGACCACCACGAATCTGACGCCGCAGCAGATCCACGCCATCGGCCTCGCCGAAGTGCAGCGCATCCGCGCGGAGATGGACCAGGTCATCGCCGCCTCCGGCTTCCGGGGCAGCTTCCACGACTTCACGGAATTCCTGCGCACCGACCCGCGCTTTTTTTACGATAAGCCGGAAGATCTCGTCAACGGCTACCGCATCATCGCCAAGAAGATCGATCCGCAGCTCGCGCCGCTCTTCGGCAAGCTGCCGCGGCTGCCCTACGGCGTCACGCCCATTCCGGCCTTCAAGGCGCCCTCGCAGACGACGGCGTATTACCAGCCGGGCGCGCCGCAGGCCGGCCGCGCGGGCCAGTTTTTCGTGAACACCTACAAGCTCGAGGCCCGCCCCAAGTGGGAGATGGAAGCGCTCTCCATGCACGAGTCCGTCCCGGGGCACCATCTGCAGATCGCCCTGGCGCAGGAGCTCGAAAACGTTCCGGAATTCCGGCGGTACATCGGTTACTCGGCTTTTGTGGAAGGCTGGGGGCTCTATTCCGAAAGCCTGGGCGAGGAGATGGGCTTCTACAGCGATCCCTATTCCCAATTCGGGCAGCTCGCCTATGAAATGTGGCGCGCTGTGCGCCTGGTGGTGGATACCGGGATGCACTCCATGGGCTGGAGCCGCCAGCAGGCCATCGATTATTTCCGCGACCACACTGGCAAGACCGATCAGGACGTCACCGTCGAAGTGGACCGCTACATCGTGTGGCCCGGCCAGGCCCTGGCCTACAAGCTCGGCCAGCTGAAGATCCGCGAGTTGCGCCACGAGGCTGAGACAAAGCTCGGCGCAAAGTTCGACATTCGCAAGTTTCATGATGCTGTGCTGGAAAATGGAGCGGTGCCGCTGAACGTGCTGGAAGCGCACATGAAGCAGTGGATGGACAAGCAAGCGACGCACTGACGCCGCGCGAGTCTGCCCCGGCCGCCGAAAAAGTCCGGAGAGAGATTCCCCAGGGGCTGAAAAGTTTGCGGCGTAACAAACAGCAGGAGCCCGCCTAAACGGTCGTCAGATGAACACGGAGGCGTTTCCTTGCGCGTCGAAGTACATCGAAGGCAGCGCGAAGATTAGAAACGCCGTGAGCCACCACGGAATCATGCAGGCCAACGTACGACGACCGCCAGCACGCCAGCCTGAAACCAGTGCGGCTATGAAGCAAACCGATAGGCAAGTCAAACCCGTCCTGAATGGACAGGTGAGAACCCAGAATCCAGCCTCCGCCCCATCCGGCGTCAGGAAATATCCGTACGTGAGACCCGAACGTGGAACGAGCATTGTGAAAGCCTGCCTCTGCCAAAACCAGATTAAGAGAATGGCTACGAGAGCAGCCAGGAAAGGAAGAAGCGTTTTTGTGCGACGGAATACGACCTGATTGAGCCAGGTAGCGGAGACGAACAGCGCCACGCACCATCCCACCATGACGAAGGGCAATGTGTCCATCCCATATCGCTCACCAATGACCATCGTGACCCGAGTGGCGCAGAGCCCAACAACAAAGGGGAGGATAGTCGAAAGTGCGACTTGCATCGTTGCTGGTTTTTCTGGAACAGCCATCATATGCGGAAGGTCCTGGGATTGAGTTTTCGACCAACAGCGAGTTAAGACACCTAAGCCTAGCATCCGGAGATAACTTTCCCAACGCCCAATTAACGCTGCTAACCGGACATCTGGGGTACTGGAACGGCAGATGTCCGGTAATCCGACTACTCAGGAGTTATCCATTCGGTGTGCTATAAACAGACGACTTCAGTCACCTACCTCATTTTCGGACATCTGTTGGAACAACATCTTCTTTGTGGTCGATTATCAAGTACAGGACATTGTTCTCGAATCGTCCGGCCATCCTCTGATCATCACCACTGAAGTAGGTTACGCGTGCGGTTACGTTAACTTCGCCAAACGCTTTTTGAATCCTCTCGACCATGCGCTTCGCAGCCGGTGTGCCAGGTGCAAGAGTGCCGATCTCAATACCTTGATCGCGAGTCATCCTTGACCTATTCGGGCCGAAGGTCTGCCACTTGGCGGATTTGAACGCGACGGTGAAGTCGTCCGCATAGTCGCCACTCTCGCTATCCAACATTTGAGAGTAAATTGAAATAGGATTTGGTTCATCTCCCAAGATCCTCGCGAGCTTGGCTTGTTGCTCCGTCGTCAGATGACGCGGTTTCATTTTGTTTTCCAGACGTGCCCGGGCTAACCTTTCACTTTCAGCTTTCTGATTTGCTTGTGCGGCACTATTTCCAGCGGATGCTATCTGAGCCTCGAATCCTTTCGCAAGGGCTTCACCTTGTGCCGCTCGATCATTTGCTTTAGCCGCATGTTGATTCGCAACCGCTGCCTGCTGGGTCAGCGCTGCTATTTCACCGTTAGCTATAGTCTCAAGGTGCCTCGATAACGCGAAAATTCCGCCATCGGCTAGTAGTTCGCCAGCGACACCGATAATCACAAACATTTCGAAGACTTTAACCCACCGCTTGAGGTTTTCGCGATACTCGCCGACAAGACCGATAACGAGAAGCACACCGAACAGCAGTAGAAGTATTTCGGACACACCTAGCCAAGTTGATGTCGTGGATTTCGATAGCGAGGTTAGAACACCCACCTATTTCATCTGGCCGTACGCGAGGTACAACTCTTGCGCCCGCTTGACGGCCTTCGTTCAACTTAACAGATTACTCGTGAAGCCTTTCGCCAGCAACCTTATGGCAGGCGTCGTATCGGCATTCTACAACTTGCACCTGCAGCTTGGTGAGCCATGACTCCTGATTAACGCGCTAACCGGACAACTGGTTTTCACATGTCCGGTAAGCCAACTACACATCCAATTGGTGCGGGGCTTCGTCTATCCCCCTATAGACTTCACTGAGGGCACTCTCTATCCCGTAGTATGAAACGCCCGGAGAGAAACGAAATCAAGATTCCAACGCGGTAGATATACTAGCCGGTGATAGCATGTAGCTCCGGGGGGAAGAAGGTCCGATCCTGTGTCGGAGAATAAGCTCAACCGAAGGTTGCAAGCCCTACAGCAGCGAGTAGACCTCGTTCAGGCTCTCATGAGCTTCTTGAAGAAGCATCCGGCCATCGTTCCATACTGCACGTTGAAGCCGATGAGCACGGGGACAGGTCTGTACTTCGAGGAGAAGGGCTTCATCCGGCCAGTCTGGAACAACGGACCCACTCTGCGACTTGAGAGGTATATCGAGGATTGGGAAAACGACGGCGACCGGAGAATTGTGTCCGACAACATCTCTGCAATATCCCCGGATGACCTGGCACATCTTCTCAAAGAGGAGTTAAAGGTGGACCTTAGCAAGAAACCGGGTTGGGAAGAGGGCAATGACGAGGACTAAGATGGCAGGATTACCGTGTAAGTCCCCATTGACATGCTTATCGGATAAGTGGTTTTTACTTGTCCGATAAGCCAACTACGCGTCCACTGAGAGGGGAGCTTCTTGCGACCAACCTCATCTATTTGACTGATCGGAGATTTCCAGCCTCTGCCCGTTGACTAGATGCAAATCAGCAAAACACGGTCAATGCTTAACGATGAGGACTGTTACTCCCGGCGCGCTCTCCAGATCGTGTTTGAATTCCGCCTCGTCCCGTATCACTCCAATGTCGTACACAACGTAGAGTTGTCGGTCGTAACGATTGCTGTACATGCGGATGTCCGCGTTAATCTCATCCACGATGGCCTTCAGCTTCTCAGAAGTTTTGATGAGTTTGACCTCAAGGCAAAGTTTAAAGTCCGGAAAAACAAAATCTGGAATAGATTCCTTGCCAGAAGTCTTCACGCGGCCCGTTTCTCGGTCGTAGGACAGGCCCTTGGCCATGCCTCTACCAACAAGAAGCGTCTCTATGCTGTTTTGAATATCCACTTCCCTTTCGGGCGTGCCATACACAGCTTTGCGCAGATTGTCCCGTATAAAGGCTGTTAGCCTATGCGTTTCGTCTTCGGCATAACCGATCTCACCTTCTAGCGTCGACTTGAGTAGGAGAACGCTGGAATGCGCTTGGTCGAAGTAGCTTTTTTGCTGAATACCAATTGTGTCCCCATGGCCGGGTATCCTGCTCAGGTCGAAGCCGTAGATTTGGGGTCCTGCTGGTAGGAGAGGTACTGCTTCATTGGCCAAGTCATTATACTTAGCAATGAAGGTCCTATAGCTACTGTACTTCCAAACGTCGTCAGGACGTGCCGAGCTAATGCTGTAACGCATCGCCTCAATGAGTGCGTTAACCTTGCTTAGCAATCGCCGTAACTGTTCTTTTCGCTCCATTGCGTGTGCATCATATCAAGGCCATGAAGGCCCTTCCATTCAAGCGGAAGTCCTTGTTACCAGGGAATACACCAGAACATGTCACGAGTTGAGCTTCAATCCATTACCCGGCTCAAATTCGATGCAAGCTAACTCCTGATAAACGCAGCATTAACCGGACAAATGGAATTTTCAAAGCCGCGTCCGGGGTGGCATAAACAGGGGGATGTATTCACTTACCCCGAAATTAAATTGACTGGATGGTACCCTAGCCGTATACTTAGTTTGTTTCAAGCGCGGAGGAGAAGGGAAGTCCACTCTCTTGTCCGCGCAACCCGCCCGCAGGCTGATATCCTTCCCAGGTAACCACTGTACAAACGTCCGCGCCCCACACCCTTTCCTGCAACCCCTTCAGAATCTGCAGTTACGCACTCTTTCGCATCAATCTCAATCTGCGCCGCTTAAAGCTCTTTTGTTTGATACTCTTGCGCATTCTTCAAAAGAGCAGTATCCGCTAAGTCTTTCAGATTCAAATACAACCGCACTCTTTGCGAAAAACAACGGGGGTGGGGGTAGGGGGTCCGTCCATAATCCTCGACCAATACTTGAAGTTCTTGCTCTATCTCCGCAAGTGCGCAGAGGGAAAGCAGCTTCGCGGCGGTTCGGGAGTTGCTGGCGATCAAACGGAGACGGCTTCCACGCGCTGGATGGCCGCAAAATACCACGCCATAGCCTTCAGTTCGGGGAAACCGATCCTCGGGGAAACGTTTCGGAACGTTTCCCCGCCGGCGGGTTCGCAGCGCGCGGATCAAAAAAAGACAGTTTAGGTTGGGGCGGACATGGAGCCGAGGAACTCGCCATTGGACTTGGTCTTGGTCAGGCGGCTGAGGAGCAGTTCCATGGCTTCCACGGTGGAGAGCGGGCTGAGCACTTTGCGCAGCACCCAGATGCGGCTGAGCTCGTCGGGCGGGAGCAGGATTTCGTCCTTGCGCGTGCCGGAGCGCTGGATGTCGATGGCCGGAAAGACGCGCTTGTCGGAGAGGCGGCGGTCCAGGTTGATCTCCATGTTGCCGGTGCCCTTGAACTCCTCGAAGATGACGTCGTCCATGCGGCTGCCGGTGTCGATGAGGGCGGTGGCGATGATGGTCAGCGAGCCGCCTTCCTCGATGTTGCGCGCGGCGGCGAAGAAGCGCCGGGGGCGCTGCAGGGCGTTGGCGTCAATACCGCCGGAAAGGACTTTTCCGGAAGGCGGGGTGACGGAGTTATAGGCGCGCGCCAGGCGGGTGACGGAGTCCAGGAGGATGACCACGTCGCGCTTGTGCTCGACCAGGCGCTTGGCCTTTTCCAGGACCATTTCCGCGACCTGCACGTGGCGCTGCGGAGCTTCGTCGAAGGTGGAGCTGATGACCTCGCCCTTCACGGTGCGCTGCATGTCCGTGACTTCCTCGGGCCGCTCGTCAATGAGGAGCACGATGAGGGCGACTTCCGGATGATTGGTGGTGATGGAATTGGCGATGGACTGCAGCATCATGGTCTTGCCGGTGCGCGGCGGGGCCACGATCAGGCCGCGCTGGCCCTTGCCCACCGGGCAGAGCAGGTCGAGGACGCGCCCGGTCAGGTTTTCCTTGGTGGTCTCCATCTTCAGGCGGCCCTGGGGATAGAGCGGGGTCAGGTTGTCGAAGAAAATCTTGCTGCGGGCCACTTCGGGGTCCTCGAAATTGACCGCTTCCACCTTGATCAGCGCGAAGTAGCGCTCGCCGTCCTTGGGCGGGCGCACCTGGCCGGAGACGGTGTCCCCGGTGCGCAGGTCGAACTTGCGGATCTGCGAGGGCGAGACGTAGATATCGTCCGGCCCGGGGAGATAGTTGTATTCCGGGGCGCGGAGAAAGCCGAAGCCGTCCGGGAGGCATTCCAGCACGCCTTCGGAGAAGATCAGGCCGTTCTTCTCGGTCTGCGCGCGGAGGATCTGGAAGATCAGCTCCTGCTTGCGCATGCCCGAGGCGCCGGGGATGTTCAGCTCCTTGGCGACTTTCGCCAGGTCCGCTATGTTCTGTTCTTTCAGTTCCGCAAGACTAATGCTCATGTACTTGTTTCCTTCGTGAGTTTCTGAATACCGGGATTTACCGATGAAAGCCTAGAAATTCCGGATTGTTTCCAAGGCGGCGCACCGCACTGGCGGATGAAAACTTCTTACCCGGCCAGGATGGGCAAACCAGATTCCCTGCCACTGGTCGCAGCGCCGGACCCCGCAAACCCCTGCGGCCCGCAAGGCGGACCGGGTCCGAACCGGACGCTGCTTAGTTGGTCAAACTCGAGTCTTTGTCGGCGACGGCGGTAAACGTCTCCGCTACGGGCGCGACGGCGGCATGTTCCGGAAGCACGATGGGCCGCTCGAGCGCAATCTGCAGCACTTCATCCATGGTCTCGACAAGCTGAATCGTGAGACTGGAGAGGATCTCCTGGGGGATGTCCGCCAGGTCCTTCTCATTGTCCTTCGGAAGCACGATGGTACGCAAGCCCATTCGGTGGGCGGCCAGGAGTTTTTCCTTGACCCCGCCGATGGGCAGAACCTTGCCGCGCAGGGTGATTTCCCCGGTCATGGCCAGGTCGCAGCGCACCGGAATCTTGGTGAGCGCGCTGACCATGGAAGTGCAGATGGTGATGCCCGCGGAGGGGCCGTCCTTGGGGATGGCGCCTTCCGGCACGTGCACGTGAATCTCGAGATTGCGGTAAAAATCCTTGGGCAGGCCGAACTGCGCGGTGCGCGAGCGGATGTAGCTCATGGCCGCCTGCGCCGATTCCTGCATGACGTCGCCGAGCTTTCCGGTGAGCGTCAGGCGTCCTTTGCCTTCCATCAGCGTGGTTTCCGTGGACAGCACGCAGCCGCCGACTTCCGTCCAAGCCAGGCCGGTGGTCAAGCCGACCTCGTTTTCCTTGCCCGCCCAGATTTCACGGAACTTCAGGATGCCGAGGAATTCGCCGGCGTTTTCCGGGGTGATCTCGATACTGACGGCGGCGCCGCCGGTGACGACCTTGCGGGCCACCTTGCGCGTGATGTTGTGGATCTCGCGCTCCAGGCTGCGCACCCCGGCTTCATGGGTGTAGTGGCGGATGATGTGCAGGAGTCCCTCGTCGGTATACTTCAGGTTTTTTTCGGCCACGCCGCAGGCTTTGCGCGCCTTGCGGACCAGGTAGCGCTTGGCGATCTCCAGCTTTTCCTGCTCGGTGTAACCGGGGAGGCGCAGGATCTCCATGCGGTCCTGCAGGGGCTGGGGGATGGTGTGCAGCACGTTGGCGGTGCACACGAACATCACTTTGGAGAGGTCGTATTCCACGTCGAGGTAGTGATCCACGAAAGCGTGGTTGAGCTCCGGATCCAGGACTTCCATCAGCGCGGAGGAGGGGTCGCCGCGGAAGTCGGTGGACATCTTGTCCACTTCGTCCAGCACGAAGATGGGATTGGTGGTGCCGGCCTTCTTCATCATCTGGATGATCTGGCCGGGGAGCGCGCCGATGTAGGTGCGCCGGTGCCCGCGGATTTCGGCTTCATCGCGCACTCCGCCGAGCGAGACGCGCACGAACTTGCGACCCGTGGCCCGCCCGATGGAGGTGGCCAGAGAGGTCTTGCCCACGCCCGGAGGCCCCACAAAACACAGGATCGAGCCCTTGGGATTCTTCACCAACTGGCGCACCGCGAGAAATTCGAGGATGCGCTCCTTGACCTTGTCCAGGCCATAGTGCTCATCGTTGAGGATCTTCTCCGCGGCGGCGATGTCGCGGATCTCCTTGGAGCGCTTCTTCCAGGGCACGGCGAGGAGCCAGTCCAGATAGTTGCGGCTGACGGTGGATTCCGCGGACATCGGGGGCATTAGCTCCAGGCGCTTGAGCTCCTGCACGGCCTTTTCATGGACGTCCTTGGGCATGCCCGCGGCGTCGATCTTCTTTTTGAGCTCGTCGGTTTCGTTTTTCTCGCCGCGCCCGAGCTCCTTCTGGATGGCCTTGAGCTTTTCGTTGAGGTAGTACTCTTTCTGGGCCCGCTCCATCTGGCGCTTGACGCGGGTGTTGATGTTGCGGTCCACGTTGAGCTTCTCGATTTCGATTTCCAGGATGTCCGTGAGGCGGTTGAGGCGCTCGAGGGGGTCCACGGTCTCCAGGAGGTCCTGCTTCTCGTCGACGGGGAGCTGCAGGTTGGCGGCGATGGTGTCGGCGAGGCGCGAAGGATCTTCCACGCGGGCGGCGGCGATCATGGTCTCGTAATTCATGCTCTGCGAAAGCTTGACGAACTGTTCGTACAGGGCGGTGATCTTCTGCACGGTCTGATCGGTCTGCGGGGAAGGCTCGACGCGGGCCGTCAGCAGGCGCAGATTGGCGCGGAAGAAGCCCTCTTCGCCGGTGACCGAAAGCGAGCGGGCGCGCTCGACGCCCTCGACCAGCACCTTGATGTTGCCGTCGGGCAGTTTCACGCTCTGGACGATATTGGCGAGCGTGCCCACGGCGTAGATCTCGTCGGGCTTGGGGTCATCCACCGAGGCGTCGTGCTGCGTGGCCAGGAAGATCTTCTTGTCGCCGACCAGCGCCTCTTCGAGCGCGCGCACCGAGGCTTCCCGCCCCACGATGAACGGGGTCATCTGCTGCGGGAAGATGACCATATCGCGCACCGGCATCATGGGTACGCGCTTCATATCTTTTTCGCGGTTGAACATAGGGCCCCTGAACTTCTCTCAGCGCCTGGAAAGCCGGCCTCAGCCGGCCTTTTCCAGCAAGCTCCAGTTGATTTCGTGGGTGCGCACCATCTCCGCGGTGACCACGAAGTCGCGCAACTTGCGCTGCATCGGCAGGTGATACATCAATTCCAGCATCAGGTCTTCCAGGATCATGCGCAGGCCGCGCGCGCCGACCTTGCGCTGCAGGGCCATGTCGGCGACCGTTTCGAGGGCGTCGTCGGTGAAGCGCAGGCGCACATTTTCGAATTCGAACAGCCGCTGGTACTGCTTCAGCAGGGCGTTCTTCGGCTCGGTGAGGATGCGTACCAGGGCATTCTTGTCCAGATCGTTCATCACCCCCACCACCGGGAGGCGCCCGACGAATTCCGGAATCAGGCCGTAGCGGATGAGGTCCACCGGCTGCACGTGCTCGAGAATTTCGGTGTTGCGGCGCTGCGGCGTCGAGGGAGTGGCGTCGGTATGGAAACCCAGCGAGCGGCGCCCGGAGCGCTTCTCGATGACCTTTTCGAGCCCCACGAACGCGCCCCCGCAGAGGAACAGGATATTCGTGGTATCCACCGGCGTGAATTCCTGGTGGGGATGCTTGCGGCCGCCCTGCGGCGGCACGTTGGCGATCGTGCCTTCCAGTATCTTGAGCAGCGCCTGCTGCACGCCCTCGCCGGAAACGTCCCGGGTGATGGAGGGGTTCTCGTCCTTTTTGGCGATCTTGTCGATCTCGTCGATATAAATGATGCCCTGCTGGGCCTTCTGCACGTCGCCGTCGGCGTTCTGCAGCAGCTTCAAAATGATATTTTCCACGTCCTCGCCGACGTAGCCCGCTTCGGTGAGCGTCGTGGCGTCCACGATGGCGAAGGGCACGTCCAGCATGCGCGACAGGGTCTGCGCCAGCAGGGTCTTGCCCGTGCCCGTGGGACCGATGAGCAGGATGTTGGACTTCGTCAGCTCGATCTCGCCCGGCTGCTTGTTCAGGAAGATGCGCTTGTAGTGGTTGTACACCGCCACGGCCAGCTTCTTCTTCGAGCGGTCCTGGCCGATCACGTAGCCGTCCAGAAACTGCTTGATCTCCGGGGGGCGGGGCAGGCGCTTGGCGGGGGCCGCCGCGGTCTGCTCCTTCTTCTCGTCCTCGAGGATGGTCTGGCAGACGTTCACGCACTCATTGCAGATATAGGCGCGCGGGTAGTCGGACGGAGAGCTGATCAGCTTTTCCACCTGCTCCTGCGTCTTATGGCAGAAGGAACAGCGCAAGGGCTCGTCTGGATTAAATTTTTTCACCGGCGTGATGGCCTCATGAAATCTTCGCCGCGGCGAAGTTTTACTTTCCTTAGTCTAGGCCGAATTTTCTCCGAGCGCGAACGAGAAACCCCGGAACGCTACTAACTGATTGAGCATCGCGCGGGGACGGCGGCGGGCCCGGCAGGCGCCTAGCGCTGCTTGTAAATGATGTCGTCAATGAGCCCGTATTCCTTGGCCTGCGCCGCGGTCATGATGAAATCGCGCTCCACGTCCTTCTCGATGCGCTCCAGGGGCTGCCCGCTGTGGTGCGCCAGCAGCTTGTTCAGGGTATCGCGCATGCGCACGATCTCCTTGGCGTGGATGTCGATGTCCGTGGCCTGTCCGCCCAGGCCGGAGATCCACGGCTGGTGAATCAGGATGCGCGCGTTGGGCAGCGCGAAACGCTTTTTCGGCGCGCCGCCGGCCAGCAGCACCGCCGCGATGGAGGCCGCCTGGCCCACGCAGGTGGTGACCACGTCCGGCTTGACGAACTGCATGGTGTCGTAGATGGCCAGCCCCGCGGTAATCGAGCCGCCCGGGGAATTGATGTACAGCTGGATGTCCTTCTCGGGATCCTCGGCCTGCAGGAAGAGCATCTGCGCCGCCGCCAGGTTGGCCACATGGTCGTCAATCGGCGTCCCGATGAAGATGATGTGTTCCTTCAGGAGGCGGGAAAAGATGTCATAGGCGCGCTCGCCCCGGCTGGTCTGCTCGACCACCATGGGTACGAGGGTTGTGCCGTGATAGGAAGGTCCGTCGTAATTTTTCATGGTATGGAAAATTGCGCTCGCAGGATCCGGATTCGCCCTGCTTCCTTATTTTGCTTCGGTTGCGGCTGCGGCGACCGTCCGAATGCGGGCATTCTGCGCGAGCCAGTCAAGAGTTTTGTCACTTCGCAGCTTGGCTTTCATCCTATCGAGCGACCCCTGCTTTGTCAACCGAGCGCGGATGGCCTCCGCCGATTCGCCGCTGTGTCCGGCGAGGTGTTCGATCTCCGCGTCGACGTCCGCTTCGCTCACGTCGATCTTTTCCTCCGATGCGATGCGGTCCACGATCAGCTCCGCCTTCACGTCGTCGCTGGCGCGCTCCTGCTGGCGCTTGCGCAAGGACACCCAGTCCAGATTGACGGCCCGCGGATCCACGCCCTGGGAGGCCAGCGAGCGCACCACGCGTTCCAACCGCACGTCCATCTGGTGCTCGACCAGGGCCTCCGGCACCGGGAAGTCGTGCCGCTTGACCAGGGCGGCCAGCAGCTTCTCGTGCACCTGCTCCTTCTTGCGGTGGTCGCGCGCCTCTTCCATGCGCTTGCGGATGTCCGCGCGCAGTTCGTCGAGGGTTTTCAGGTCGCTCACGTCCTTGACGAATTCGTCGTTCAGCTCCGGCAGCTTCTTGGTCTTCAGCCCCAGCACGTCCACGGCGTAGCGATAGGTTTTGCCCACCAGCTTGGCGTCCGGGTAGTCCGCCGGATAGACCACCTCGAACTCCTTGTGGTCCCCGGCGTTCACGCCCTGCAGATTTTCGTTGAATGCTTCGAGCGTCTCTTCCGCGCCCAGGTGGCACAGCACGCGCTCCGCCTCGATGGGCTCGCCTTCGCCAGCCGGCGTGCCGTGCAGCTTCATCTCCACGAAATCATTTTTCTCCGCCGGGCGCCCCTCCACCGGAGCGAACGTGGAGGCGCGTTCGCGCATCTCCTCCAGCGTCTTGGCCACGTTGTCGTCCGTGACGTTCATCTCCTCGACTTCGACCTCCAGGCCCTTATATTCGGCCAGCGCGAAGTCCGGCATCACTTCGAAGCTGGCGCGAAACTTCAGCGGGCCGCCCTCGGCGTAATCCAGCTTGTCCACCTGCGGCTGCGAGACCGGGGTCAGCTTCTGCTCCGCCACCGCCCGCTCCACGTGCTCCGGCACCAGCGACTGCAGTACTTCGCCCTTGATGTCCTCGGCGAAGCGCCGGCGGATCAGCGACAGCGGCGCCTTTCCGGGCCGGAAGCCCGGCACGCGGGCCACCCGCGCCAGTTCGCGGGCCACCTTCTCGGCCGCCTTCTGCACCTCTTCGGCGGGCACTTCCAGTTCCAATTCGCGGCGGCAGCTTGCTTCGCTCATTCGTCTTCCTTGTCTGGTGTGGCGCCGGGCTGGCCCGGGCGCTCTTCACGCTGGAAATAGATCCTCGCGCTGACTTGGGTTGCACACTGCGTCGCGCCTTCACTGCTTGGGACGCTTCCGAAAGTGGCAGGAAAAGGCCAACCGGCGAGAAAGCAACGCGAAGTTTAAGTATAGGGCAGGCCTCGCGGACCGTCAACGGCGCCGGGGGATGGGAGATAGAGCTTTCTGAAACTGCCCTCCCCCTGCGCCGAACCGCCCCCTGCAGCTCGGCGCAGGGGGCGGTTCGGCGCGCCATACTGGAGACCGGCCCCCTGTTTCTGGCCACAGCCCTGAGGCTGGCTTGACACCAGAGGGTGGCTGGCATATGGTTTTGCGCAAAGATAAGGTTGAAATCGGAAGTTCCGGTTAAATGGCCGGAAATCATGTTTGATAAGGTCCGACTTGAAGAACTGCTACGCTTCGTATTCTCTGGGGGTGTGTTCCTCATAGCGCTGTTCCTCACTGGTCCATCCTTTCAGAGGGATGCACTAAAAATAAAGGGAATCGGAGACGCAACCGTGCTCGTTGGTCTCGTGATGCTCCTTGGAAGCCTGATCTACACCTTGAACCGCGCCCTCACATTCCCCCTCACTATCTTTCCTCTTGCACTGACCTTGCCGGCCTTGTTCCGCGTATACCCGTTTGAGAAGCGGTTTTGGGTGCCTTTCCAAATGTCCGAACTCGAGCGGCACATGGAAGATATGCGGTACGGTCTGCGGGAGAGGAAAGACGTTCTCTACTCGGTATGGAATGATTGGGGAACCCAAGTCCATTTCTTGTATTCCTGCTCGCTGGCAATTCTCTTGGCCCTAATCTGGGGCGGCCAATTCGAGGGACACGCGCACCGGAAGCTGCTGCTCTTTACTGCGGTGGTGTTCTATTTAGGTGGATTGGTGCATCACGTCCGCTTGCTTTACAGTATCAATGTGGTATGGAAAGACGAGATAAATCGAAAACTTTCGAAAAACCCTACGCCCACCGAAACACAATCTCGCTAATTCCAGTCTAAAGTTGCGCGGTAACGGGCCACTGATAAAATGCGCCGCCAGCAAAATGGTCAGAGAAATTGTGTGAACTGAAGCTTGCTCATGATTCGCGCAGGGGGTCCAAGGAATGGACCCAAACCGAACAGCCCTACTGGGCCCGCTGTTTCTGGCCCACCACCGCGCGGCAGGGGGATGGCCTGAGTGCAAGGCCGCTCCCGCCGCTGAGGAGCTAACGCGTAGCTAGTCCCCGGTCGGAAATCTCTAGCTCCCCTCATTCTCCTCATCCCATTCAACTAGCATGTATTCCAACAAAGCAGTTTCTAGAGCACCTCCCAAAGCCACCGCAGCCATAAACTAATCCCTTCCTGATCCCAACTTGTCGGCCTGACTTTGGTAGAACTTGAGGAGCAAATTGACTTCGTCCCCGTGTTTTGTTCCTGTCAAATGGCCCATCTTCATTCCTCCGGCATGGATTCCAAAAAGGTTTTATTCTAGATTCTAGTCGCCATGGTCTTGAGATCGACTTCAGCTACTCGCCGCTCCCTTACGACTGCTCAATCTTTCTTTGCGAACAAGATAATAATGGGTTTCATTTTCGGCGCTGAGCATTTTTACCCACGTGGAACCACTGCTTAGATGTGAAATGCAATGCGAGTGGCAGACGAAGAAGAGGGCAGTTTAAAAACCGCCTATCTCCTATCCCATCAACAGCACCGGAGTTTTGGACGGTTTCCCTGCGGGGCGGCGGTTTCAGGTACAATCTGTATTTTTGCGGGAGATGCAGGTGAAAAACAGCGCCATTCTTCTCGTGCAGTGTCCGGACCGCAAAGGTCTCGACGCCACGCTTGCCGATTTCGTCTACCGCCATGACGGCAACGTGCTGCATTTCGAGCAGCACGTGGCCGCCGAGGTGGGCCTGTTCCTGGCGCGCATCGAATGGGACCTCGCCGGCTTCCAGATGGATTTGAAGGACTTTCCGCGCCTGTTTGCCCCGGTCGCCGAGCGCTTCCAGATAAAGTGGGAGCTGGCGCTTTCCGCACACCGGCCGCGCGTGGCCCTGTTCGTCTCCAAGTACGACCACTGCCTGGTCGATCTGCTCTACCGCTGGCACAGCGGAGAGCTGCGCTGCGAGATCCCGCTGATCATCAGCAACCATCCCGAAGCCAAGCGCCACGCCGATTTCTACCACATCCCCTATCACGTCATCCCGGTGAGCAGGGAGAACAAGCCCGAAGCCGAGCGCCGGGAGCACGAACTCCTCGGCGAGCACGGCATCGAACTGGTCGTCCTGGCCCGCTACATGCAGGTGCTCTCCGCGGATTTCATCCGCCACTATCCCCAGCGCATCATCAATATCCACCACTCCTTCCTCCCGGCCTTCGTCGGCGCCCGGCCGCACCAGCAGGCCTTCGAGCGCGGCGTGAAGCTCATCGGGGCCACCGCCCACTATGTCACCGAAGTCCTCGACGACGGCCCGATCATCGAGCAGGGGGTCACGCGCATCTCGCACCGCGACGCGCTCGAAGACCTGGTGCAGAAGGGGCGGGACCTCGAAAAAGTGGTCCTCTCCCGCGCCGTCGCCTGGCACCTGGAAAACCGCATCCTGCTCTACGGCAACAAAACGGTGATTTTCGATTAAAGATAAAGTGGGAAATTGGAAGGGTGAAAAAGTTCAAACGTTGGAGCGCGGAAGGATGTCCCGTCGCGACGGCAGGTTTCCTCCGACCCTATTACTCCTGCGCATTCCCCTGCAATAGATCCGCATGCAGCAGGCGGTGAAAGAGATGCTCCCCTGCTTCGCGGCGCACCGAGAGCCGGCCCGCGACGTAGGCGCGCGAACCCAGCCCGCGCTGCACCGCGTCGCAGATGGCCATGTCCTCGTCCTGGACTTTTTCGCTCACCGCGATGCTCTGGCGCTTGTGCTCCTCCGCGGCTGGGCTGGTGTCCGCGAAGTAATAGTCAAAGACCACCGCGCAGCGGTCTACCGCCAGCGGCAGCACCAGGTTAGTGTCCATCACTCCCGCGTAGGCGTTGATCATGAAGTTCGGATACACCCAAAGGTAGAAGGCCCGGCCCTGGCGCGTCGCGGAAACCGCCGTTTCCGATCCCGCGTCCGCAGAGAGCGGGCTGGACTGCAGGCAGCAGCGCTCGTAATTCTCAATGGTGTACTGCGGGTAGTCGATCACACTGCTCAGGCCTTTGTGCGCGTGCGGCACGTGGTAGCCGCCGTCGAGGTAATTGTCCACGTACACCTTCCAGTTGCAGTGCAGGGTGTACACGCGGCGGTCGAAGAAGCGCAGCTTCTGGGCCAGCTCGAGCGGCGCGGTCAGGGCCACGGCCTGGCCCAGAAACTCCGCCAGCGGCGGCGCGCTCCCGCCGAGGTTCACGAAGACGAAGCCCTCCCAGGTGTCCACGCGCACAGGCACCAGCCCGTTCTTCGCGCGATCGAAATCGCACACGCCCTCGAATTCCACCATGCCCTTCAGCGCCCCGTCATTCGCGTAGGTCCAACCGTGATACGGGCAGCGAAACTGCTTCGCGCAGCCCTGGGCCTCGGTCACCACCGCCGCCGCATGGTGGCGGCACACGTTGTAGAACGCGCGCAGTTGCCCGTCCTCGCCGCGCGCCACCACGAGCGGCTCTCCGGCCACATCCGCGGTGAAAAACTGGCCCTTCCCGCGCACCTGCTCCGCCCGCCCGGCCACCTGCCAGCCCGCGCGGAAGACGCTCTGGCGCTCCAGCCCGGCGATGCGCGCATCGAAGTACCACGGCGCGGGAATCGTCCACGCGCGCTCCAGGGGAGCGGCCGGATTGTACAGATAGAGGATCTCGCGAACGCTGCGCTCCATGAACCGCACCTCGGCTTGCACGTCTGGCGAGCCCGCGCGAGCGGGCTCGCAGAGGAGTTCATACTCCGAAACGATAATTCTGCATAGGAAAAATAGAAAAGGGAAGGGCTCGGGAAGCCCCGCAGGCAATTCTTCGCTTACTTTTGCAACTCTTCGACGTCTTCTCGCTCAGCGTCCGCTGGCCAGGCGCACGACCTGCACCGAACAGGGCGCATGGCGCACCACGAATTCCGCCACGCTCCCCAGCAGGAAGCGCTGCACGCCGCGCCGGCCGTGCGAGCCGATCACAATGAGCCCGGCATGCCAGGCCGCCGCCGCATCGATGATCTTCTCCCGGATGTCGCCTTTCTCCACCGCCGCTTCCACCTTAAAACCGGCCGCGCGCAGGGTCTGTGCCGTGCGCTCCACGAGCTCCCGCGCCTGCTTCTCCTGCGCTTCCAGTTCCGATGGATCCAGGAGCGCGATTAAGTCTCCCGACTTCACCTGCGTCCCTTCCTCCACCAGCAGCTTCAGAATCCGCCCCTGAATCTGCGAGCTCACCACGATCTGGTTCGCATCCACTGTCCCCACCAGCACCAGGTCATCCCCGCTTGGCGTAGAGAAGAAGTAGTACCCCGAAGCAATCGCCACGATGATTCCCAGCAAAATCAAAAATTTGATCCGAGCACTCATCACCAATCTCCTAAGATCCCGGCTCTAGAGGTAATCGAGAGGGTGCCCCGTTCTAGTCGCTCCGATTTGTGGAGCGACTAGGGCGGGGCTTTTTCGTGCGCACCATCACCGCCCTCTGTTTGATCCCCACTCCCATCACGGCCGCCGCGCC
>JAIQGG010000011.1 GCA_020072785.1 Terriglobia bacterium
TTGTAATCTAGCTGTGCGTTTGTTGCTCTTGTTTTACCTTTTGACTCGTTCAAGGGGCCGCAAGGACAAACTTGCAGGCCCTTTTTTTGCGGGCTGGAGGCCGCCAAACGCCGGGCATACCTGGTTGTCGGGCACAAGAGAGGCAAATAGATTTCAGAAGGATGAGGAAATAAGCAGTGAAAGAACAAGGAACAGTCAAGTGGTTCAATGCTTCGAAGGGCTTTGGGTTCATCCAGCGCCAGACCGGGGAGGATGTGTTCGTGCATTTCTCCGCGATTCAGATGGACGGTTACAAGTCCCTGAACGAGGGTCAGGCGGTGGAGTTCGAAGTGAAGAAGGGCCCCAAGGGCCTTCAGGCAGAGAACGTCACTAGCTTCTAGCCTGTGATTGGGGCGTCCCGGTCAGGACCGGGACGCCCACCTCAAGCGGTGCTCCACCCTCGGCGAGTGATCCTGAACCGGTAAAGAAGATCCAAGGAGGATATTGTGCAAGTTTTGAAAGAAGGGCAGACCATCAAGCATGAAGTTTACGGTCTCGGCGTCGTGAGCACCTCGGATAGCGAGCGCACCGCGGTGGAGTTCGACGATTACGGCTCAAAACTCTTTGTGACTGGCATTATGACCGCCGAACTGATCGGCGAAGCGCCGGAACACCCGGTGAAGCCCAAGCGGCGCCGCAAGCCGTCCACAGCCGCCAAGATGGCCAAAAAGGCAGCCGCCGCCCGCTAGCTCGCCTTCTCCGGAAAATATCGAAAGCCCCCGCGCCAGAAGGGTGCTGGGGTGTGTCTGCGCATCCTGCCGGCCGTCCTCCGACCGGCCTCCAATCGTGCTCCAACTGGGGTCTAACTCCCAGCTTCTGGGCGGTAGGGCGCAACAGCGGAACTGTGATAAGGTCAGGCGCAATCGGAGGTGCACATGCGCAAAGGACTGGTCATTCTCGGTGTGGTCCTGCTCCTGCTCGGTCTGGCGGCGCTCCTCCATCCCAACATCACTTACAGCAAACGCGACGAAGTCATGAAGGTCGGCCCCATCCAGGCCACGGTGGAAAAGCAGGAAAACGTGCAGGTGCCCGTGGGCGTGGCGGCGCTGCTGCTCATCGCGGGAATCGGCCTAGTGGTGATCGGCGCGCAGGTCAAGCGCTGAGCGCGCGCCGCTGCAGGCTCCCCAACAACCTTCCTTGCCATGCGTGACAGCAAAGCAGTCAACAACGTGTGAACTTACTTACAGGCGGATTCGGTCTGCTCGAAGGCGTGGTAGGAGGAGCGGACAAGGGGGCCAGCTTCGATGTGCTTGAAGCCCATGGCTTCGCCGAGGATCTTGTATTCGGCGAATTCGTCGGGATGCAGGTAGCGGACGATGGGCAAGTGGTCGCGCGTTGGCTGGAGGTACTGGCCGAGGGTGAGGATGTCGGTGCCCTGCGCGGCGAGCTCCTGCAGGGTGTGCAGGACCTCCTGCTTTTCTTCGCCGAGGCCCAGCATCAGGCCGGTCTTGGTGGGGATCTCCGGGTGCAATTCCTTGGAGCGGCGCAGCAGTTCGAGGGAGCGCTCGTAGAGGGCGCCCTTGCGCACCTGGCGGTAGAGCCGCGGCACGGTCTCGGTATTGTGGTTGAGCACGTCGGGGCGCGCGGCGAGCACGACCTCCAGAGCATCCCAGTCACCGCGAAAATCGGGGATGAGCAGCTCGATCTTGCAGGCCGGAACGCGCCGGCGAATCTCCTGGATGGTGCGGGCGAAGATATGCGCGCCGCCGTCGGGCTGGTCGTCGCGGTTCACCGAAGTAACCACGGTGTAGCGCAGGCCCATGCGCGCGGCGGCTTCGGCCACGCGGCGGGGCTCGTCCTCATCGGGCGGCCCGGCGGGCCTGCCGGAGGGCACGGCGCAGAAGCCGCAGGCGCGCGTGCAGATGTCGCCGAGGATCATGAAGGTGGCAGTGCGGTGCTCCCAGCACTCGCCCATGTTGGGGCAGCGCGCGCTCTCGCAAACGGTGTTCAGCCCGAGCGTGCGCATGATGCCCTTGAGCTCCTGGTAGTTTTCCCCGCCCAGAAACTTCACGCGCAGCCAGTCCGGGCGCGGATGGGCTTGCGGGGAAGGAACGCCGGAGCCGGGCGAGTTAACGATGTGAAAGGGCGAGGTCATAGAACGTGCTCGAAGCTTTCATTTTACGCGCTTCGCGCGAGAGGTACAAACGGCCGCGCCGGGGAGTCCTGGGTTCCTTTCCGGTAAGGGGCCATTCTCAGCTAGCGCACAGTTTGCTGGTGATAACGTCTGTGATCAACAGCGCTGGCCTGACAGGCAGCGGAAGAAGCGCCCTGCCGTGCCGGTTACTGGAAAACTTGTCACACTGTCCTCGTTTTCGCCACCAGTGCTTTCTCCGCGTTGTGCCTTTTCATACGGTATAAGGCCTGGTCCGCTGCGCTCAGAAGTTTTTCGATTGTTTCTCCGTCTTGCGGGTAGACGGCAAAACCCGTGCTAATCGAAATCGGAGGCGTTCCCCCATCTTGCGCTACGCAGTCGCAGATGCGGAGCGCCACTTCTTCGGCTCCTTGCGCGGCAGTTTCGGGCAAGACGAGGGCGAACTCGTCTCCCCCATGGCGCGCGCTCGTGTCGATGGCGCGGGAATGAGCGCGGAGGACCGCGGCCACCCGGCAAAGCGCCCGAGTCCCCGCAGGGTGCCCGAACTGATCATTGATTTTCTTCAGCCTGTCCAAGTCAAAGAGCACCAGAGCAAAATTTCTTCCGGTGCGCTTGGCGCGTTCGATCTCAGCGTCCAGCACCTCCATCAGCCGCCGGTAGTTGGCGAGGCCGGTCAAGGAATCGGTTACGGCCAACAGGCGAACGCTCTCGAATAGCTGAATGTCGTCGAGCAACGTGCCCCCCAGCAGCAGCACATAACTGCTGAACTGAAGGATTCCCGCAAAGGCGAAAGTACTGTCGAGTTGGCGTTCCGACTGACTAGCGGCAAGAGAGCACCAGAAATTGAGGGTTGCGGCAAAGTAGAGGGAAAGGTCAAACGGAGAAGATGCATGTCTCAGACGCCGGTGATATCCGATGGTCGCCAGGAAGAAGAGTCCCGCTGGAACCAGATTTCCGGGCCTCGGAAAAGCTGCTCCAGAATGAATCACAAGGCCGGCCGGCAAGCGCACATGGGCGGCGCTGAAGAGAAACGCCGAGAGAACAACCAGAATCAGAGCCGCGATAAGCTCCCGGCCGGGGTGGCGCGCTCTCGGAAGGCGCCGTTCCACGACCAAGGCTGAAACGAGAAGCATGCCCAGCAAAGTCCGGCCAAGTACCCAGGTCATCGGGTCGCGCAAGCTCAAGTTGGACTCTGCATCCGAGAGACGAAAAGAAAAAAAGCTGGAACTAGCCAGCGTAAGGCCAACGATTACGAACCCACTGGCCAGGATGAGAGGGAGACGTTCGCGCGTTCCCCGGAACCGCACCAATGCGGCGGCTGCAAAAGTGATCGCCAGTATTCCACTCGTGAATTGCAGCTGGGTGAAAAGCAGGAGATCAAAAGTCGGGGAGAAACTCCGCAGCCACCAGCTCAGTGCGAAAACACCACCACCCAACCCAAACGACAACCAGAGCCCACCGGGTCCTTCGACAAAATTCCAAGCACTCGGAGTCTTGTTCATTCCAGCTTCCCGGGCCGGCCGCTTCTAAGATAGAGTTTACCTCGAATTGCTTTCTTACTTGCTTCAGATGGTACTAGAATCGCCGGTCACGTATCTTGACAGCAGAGTCCAAAAGGCGCACGGGGGGAAACTGGCGCCGGTCCCTGGCCTCCCAGCATGTTTTGCTTTGGGTGACGACGGGGATAAGCGTGACCGTAATATTTGTCGCGATATCCGGTTACGGGTTTCTTGCGGTAAACAATCCGGTCGGGGAGGGAGTCCTGGTGGTGGAAGGCTGGATCCCTGCGAAGACTCTGGCTGAATCCGCACACGTCTTCGATTCCGGGCATTATCGTTACCTTGTCCTTGTGGGTGGCCCGATGCAGGGAAGTGGCAGCGAATCCAATGATCCCACGACGTACGCCGACTTGGCCGCGGGCAGGCTCGAGAAGCTCGGATTCGACACGAAGAAGCTTGTAAAGGTAAGCGTCCCGGCCGTGTTGTCTGACCGCACCCTTGCGGGGGCCACGGCGGTTAAGCGCTGGCTCGGCAGTTCGGGGATCTCGGTCTGTTGTGTCGATGTTTTCACTGCGGGAGTGCATGCAAGAAAGAGTTGGATTCTTTCCCGGTACGCGCTCGGCGACAGTTATCGGGTCGGAATCATCGCAGGATCCGAGGTTTCTTTCGATCCGCGGTATTGGCTCGTCTCAAGAAGAGGCGTCTGGATCGTCGTTCGCAACCTGGCAGGCTATGCGTACTCGAAGTTCTGGATTTTGTTTCACGGGAAAGTGTTACCAAGCTAAGTGTCTTTTTTCCAGCCGAAAAGAAGGGCGGACCTAGCCCGGCCCATGCACAACCAGGAAGTGGCCATCGCCTAGCGCGGCTGGCGGGAGACCAGGAGGAAATCGCGCAGCGCGGAGACGTTGGGGCCGTAGGCGCCGATGCGTCCGGCATCCACGGGCAGGCCGAGGCGCTCGGCTAGCTCCAGGTTGATCCCGGCATCGTCCAGCTCGGAGAGGCTGAAGCCCGCGGCGGGCTGCACGCGATGAATCCCCGTGGGATAGACGGGGCGCGGAGGCCGCATGTGCTTACCCGGGCGGCGCGCCGCTTCGTAGAAGAGGCGCCAGTCGCGTTTTTGCCAGGTGGTCATGGTCGCTTGCTCGGTACTGTCTTCCCCCCATTCGATGCCCGAAGCGTCCGGAAGGTTCGCTGCTATTTTCGCGTCGTTTTGTGGCCTGATCGGCATAGCGCGTACTCCTGTATCCGTGACCGCAAAGCGGCCAACGATATGCGTGACCGCAAAGCGGTCAACATATACTGCAGAATCGGCCGGGCAACAACTATTCTTCGCGTACTGTTGCAAAGCCGTAACGAGGCGGCGCGCCCGGGGCGGACCCGGCCGCCGCTGCGGGGGCGAGGCAAACGAAGGGCCGTGCGCGCGCGGCTGGTATACTAGAAAGGTCAGGGTTTTTCCACCGAGCACACATTCATGGCTGCCGCGAACATCGTCGTCCATTACCACGAGCTCTGGCTCAAAGGGGGGAACCGCGATTTCTTCCTGAGCAAGCTGCGCCTGGCCATGCGCCGGGCGCTGGACGGGCTGCGCATCGCGCGCATCACCGAGCCCGGCGACCGCTACGTCATCGAACTGCTGGACGAGGCCGAACTGCCGGAAACGCTGCGGCGGCTGGCGCGTGTTTCGGGGATCGCCAATCTGGCGGTGGCGCGCGCGGTGGAGCGCGACCTGGAAAATCCGCTCGGACCGCTGTGCGCCGCGGCCTGGGAAGAGGTCCGCAACGAATCCTTCGCCAGCTTCGCGGTGCGCGCCAAGCGCAGCGACAAGCGTTTCCCGATCAACGCCCTGACCATCGAGCGGGAAGTCGGCGGCTACCTGCACGACCAGTTGCAGGGCGCCGGACGCAGCTTCCGCGTGGACCTGCGCAATCCCGAACTCACCTGCCGCATCGAAATCACGCCGGGACCGGTGCTGGTCTATGCGCGGCGCATCCCCGGGGCGGGCGGCCTGCCGGCGAACACCGCGGGGCGGCTCACCTGCCTGCTCTCGGGCGGGTTCGATTCCTCGGTGGCGGCGTGGAAAATGATGAGGCGCGGCGCGCACGTCAACTTCGTGCATTTCTGGGGAGGCGGGGCGAAGCCGGGGGAGTCCTCGGTGCACGTGGCGCGCGAGCTGGTGAAGCGGCTGGTGCCATGGCAATTCACCGCCAAGCTGTACCTGGTACCCTTCGAGCCGCTGCAGCGCGAGATCATGCGGGAGGCGCCGGAGCAGTACCGCATCCTGCTCTATCGCCGGCTGATGCTGCGCATTGCCGAGCGCGTGGCCCGCGGCGGGCGCTCCCTGGGCCTGGTGACCGGCGACAGCCTGGCCCAAGTGGCGTCGCAGACCCTGCAGAACATGGCCGCCGTCGGCGCCGCCACCCACATGCCGCTCTACCGCCCGCTGGTGGGCGACGACAAGCTGGAGATTCTGGAAATAGCCAAGAAGATCGGTACGCATGACATTTCCGCGGAGCCCTTTCACGACTGCTGCCCGGTGTTTCTGCCCAAGGCGCCGGCGCTGTTCGCCACGGCGCAGGAACTGGAGGCGGCCGAGGCCGCGCTGAATGTGGAGGAGATGGTACGCAGCGGGCTGCAGACGCTGAGCGTCGAACGCTACCGCTATACGCAAGGGCGCGTGATCCAGGTGGAATCGCTGCGAGAGGCTACTGCGTAGGGGGGGCGGAGCACACGCCGCCCCCGATCCTGCAAGGTAGGAACGAAAAGAGGTACGAAGGGCTTTACCAGCGGTTGCCGCGATCGCCGCGGTCGCCGCGATCTCCGCCGCGCCCGCGTCCGCCGCCGCCACCGCCGCCATGCCCGCGCCCGCCGCCGCCGCCGCCGAAGCCGCGTCCGCCGCCGCCACCGCCACGCTCGGTCTGCGGCCGGGCTTCGTTGACAACGAGGTTGCGCCCGCCGAAGTTCTGGCCGTTGAGCGACTGCACGGCGCGATCGGCTTCTTCATCGTTGGCAATTTCCACGAACGCAAAGCCGCGCGACTGTCCCGTGAAACGGTCGCGAATGAGATTGATGGCTGAGGGATTGCAGCCTGCCTGCGTGAACCACTCTTGAAGCTGCTCCTCCGTTGCGGTAAACGGAAGATTTCCGATATAGAGCTTCTTCACCTGCTTACTCCTTCTGCCTAGAACCCGATTGCGAGCCGAGGCACACTGAAGAGTTCGAGTTCGGTCACGGGCAGTCCGAGAAAAGCCAGGCCCCCGCGGGCGCGAGACTGCACTTCAGCGATCACCTGAATACTCTCGAAAAATTACTCACTTTGCAACCGGAAAGAACCGCGGCCCCGGAGTGCGCTCGGGAGCGCGCGTCCTGCGCCCGGATTAGTGGTAGGATGCGCGGCATTGCCGGATTCCGGGGGTGGTCATGCGCGGCACAATGATGGATTTTCCCCTGACGCTGCCGACGCTGCTGGAGCGCGCCGGAAAGCTCTTTCCGCGCGTCGAGGTGGTCTCGCGGCGGCCGGACAAGACCGTCCTGCGCACATCCTACGGAGAATTCTACCGGCGCGCGCGGCGCCTGGCTGCCGCGCTCACCCGGCTGGGGCTGCGCCCCGGGGAGCGCGTTGCCAGCATGATGTGGAATCACTCCGGACACCTCGAGACGTTCTTCGGGGTCCCCTGCGCCGGCGGCATCCTGCATACCCTCAACCTGCGCCTGCACCCGCACGAGATCGCCGCCATCGCGCGGCACGCCGGCGACCGCTTTTTGATCATCGACGACGTGCTGCTGCCAACGCTGGAGAAGTTTTGCGAGGAGGCCCCGTTCGAGCGCGTCATCGTCGTGCCCTACGGCAGCGGCAGCGCCAGCGTGCCGGAAGGCTTCCTGAACTACGAGGAGCTGCTGGCCGAAGGCGGCGACGACTTCCGCTATCCGGCGATCGAGGAAAACGACGGCGCGTCCATGTGCTACACCTCGGGCACCACCGGGGATTCCAAGGGGGTCATTTATTCGCACCGCGCGCTGGTCCTGCACTCCTTCGCCACGGGGCTCGAGGAGTCGTTCGCGCTGAGCTTCCGTGAAACCATGATGCCGCTTTCGCCGATGTTTCACGCCAACGCCTGGGGCATGCCCTTCGGCTGCGTCCTGCTGGGCACGCGCCTGGTGCTCCCCGGCCCCCACATGGACCCGGAGAGCGTGTTGGACCTGATGGCGGCCGAGGGCGTGAGCAGATCCTGCGGCGTGCCCACGGTGTGGATCGGGATTCTCGACGCCCTGGAGAAAAATCCCGGGCGCTGGAAACTGCATGGGCCGGTACATGTGGTCTGTGGCGGCACTGCGCCGCCCATCGAGCTGATGCGCAAGCTGGACCGCTTCGGCATTCACATCAAACACCTGTGGGGCATGACCGAAACCACGCCGATCGGCACCTGCAGCGGCCTCCGGCCACACATGCAGAAGTGGCCGGAAGAGAAGCAATACGAGATGCGCGCCAAGCAGGGCTGGGCGGCGCCGTTCGTGGAGCTGCGCATCATGGGCGAAGAGGGCGAGGCCCCCTGGGACGGCCAGACCCCCGGCGAGCTGGAAGTTCGCGGGCCGTGGATCGCCGGCCAGTATTACGATGCGCCGGATCAGGCGGGGCGCTGGACCGCTGACGGCTGGTTCAAGACCGGCGACGTGGCCGTTATTGATGGCGAAGGCTATGTGAAGCTGGTGGACCGCGCCAAGGACCTGGTGAAGTCCGGCGGGGAATGGATCAGCTCGGTGGATTTGGAGAATACTCTGATGGGCCACCCGGCGGTGAAGGAAGCGGCGGTGATCGGTATCCCGCATCCGAAATGGCAGGAACGGCCGCTGGCCGCGGTGGTGCTAAAGGAGGGCGCGCAGGCCACGGAGCAGGAACTGCGCGCGTATCTCGGGCAGTCCTTCGCGAAGTGGCAACTGCCGGACGCCATCGTGTTCCTCGAAGCGATCCCGCGGACCTCGGTGGGAAAATTTAAGAAGACAGCGCTGCGCGAGCAGTTTGCCAATTGGAAGTGGGAATCGTAGGGGCACCCTAGTGTGCCCCTGCAAGATAGGCCGGTTCCGTGCGGCAGCCGCTCCGTACCGGTCAGGTGCGGTAGCTGGCGTTGATGCGCACGTACTCCGCGGTGAAGTCGCAGGTCCAGTAGCGGGCTACGGCCGGGCCCGCGTGCAGATCCACGATGATGTGCACGTGCTTGCCAAGCAGGCGCCTGTTGGCAGCGCGCTCGTTGAAATTGAGAGGCTGGCCGCGGCGCAGCACGGGAATGCCGGCCATGGCGATATCCACGAGAGCGGGGTCGAAGCGCACGCCGGAGCGACCGGCGGCGGCAAAGATGCGGCCCCAGTTGGGATCGCCGCCGGCAAAGGCGGTTTTCACCAGGGGGGAGGTGGCGATGGTCTCGGCGATGCGCCGCGCGGCTGCTTCCCTCTTCGCGTGGCGCACTTCGATCTCGATCACGCGCTGCGCGCCCTCGCCGTCGGCCACGATCTGAAGCGCCAGGGAGCGGCAGACCTCCTCGAGCGCCGCGGTGAAGGCGTGGTGTGCGGCGCTGCCGGCGCGGATCGCGGGCGCGCCCGATGCGCCATTGGCCAGGACCAGCAGGGTGTCGTTGGTGGAGGTGTCGCCGTCGATGCTGATGGCGTTGAAGGTACGCCCGGTGACTTCGCGCAGGGTCTTCTGCAGCAGCGAGGGCGCGATGGCCGCATCGGTGACGACGAAGGCCAGCGTGGTGGCCATATTGGGATGAATCATTCCCGCGCCTTTGGCGCAGCCGGCCAGGTGCACGCGTTTTCCAGACATGCGGAAGGTGGCCGCGGCGGTCTTCGGCCGGGTATCTGTGGTGCAGATGGCCAGCGAGAGTTCGGCAAAGGAGCGCGCCGAGGGGCGGCGGTTGCGCGAGAGCTGCGGCAGCGCGCGCAAGATCTTCTCCACCGGCAGGGGCACGCCGATGACGCCGGTCGAGCAGACGAAGAGTTCCTGAGGGCTGCAGCCGAGGCGCTTGGCCGCTTCCGCAACAGTCCCGAGCGAGGCCGCAAAGCCACGCGCGCCCGTAGCGCAGTTGGCGTTCCCGGCATTGACGACGACGCCGCGCATGCGGCCCTTCGACAGGCGCAAGTTTTCCTTGGAAACCACGACGGGAGCCGCGACCACCAGATTCTGCGTGAAGACGGCGGCCGCCGAGGCGGGCACGTCGCTGGAAAGCAGAGCCAGATCGAGCGCGCCGGTCTTCTTCAAGCCGCAGGCGGTGGCGGCAAAGCGGAAGCCGCGGGGAAGCGCGGCCTCGGAGAGAGCCTGCTTCATGACCTGTTCACCGGTACCGTGGGCGCGGCGTTCCCGGAAGGAACCCCCGGTCCTCCACGACGTGGACGACAATTCTCTCCTGGCTCCTTGGCTGTTTGCGTTTCATGCGGACGCTCCTCGTTTGGATAGACGGTTCTGCAATTCGATGATGGCGGCGCGCACGGCCTCGGGCGAAGTTCCGCCGGGAACATTCTTGGCGGCCAGCGCCGCTTCCACGTTCAATCCCTTGGAAAAATCGGCGGCGAAAGCCGGCGAAATCTTCTGCAACTCTTCGAGCGGCAGCGCGGTCCAGGAGATGCCGCGGCGCTCGGCTTCGCGCAGCACCTTGCCGACCAGGTCGTGGGCCTGGCGGAAGGGCACGCCCTTGTGCACCAGGTAGTCCGCGACTTCGGTGGCCAGCAGTGCGGGATTGGCGGCCGCGGCGCGCAGGCGTTCTTCGTTGAAGCGGGTCGCGCGGATGGCGCCCGCGGCGATTTCGGTCATGGCCGCCACCTGATCGTGCGCGGCGAAGAGCGGCTCCTTGTCTTCCTGCAGGTCGCGCTGATAGCTGGTGGGCAGCCCTTTCAGGGTAGTAAAGAGGGCGAAGAGCGCGGCGGTGATGCGCCCGGTCTTTCCGCGGATGAGTTCCCAGGCGTCGGGGTTCTTCTTCTGCGGCATCAGGCTACTGCCGGTGGCGTATTCGTCGGGGAGGATGGCGTAGGCAAACTCCTGCGAGGCAAAGAGCACGGAATCCTCGGCCAGGCGCGAGAGATGCGTGGCGATGCCGCCGAGGGCGAAGAGATAGTCGAGAGCGAAGTCGCGGTCGCTGACGGCGTCCAAACTGTTGGCGGTGATGCGCGAAAAGCCCAGCTCGCGGGCGATGGCCTGGCGGTCGATGGCGAAGGAACAGCCGGATAGCGCGCCCGAGCCCATCACGCAGGCGTCGGCGGATTCCGCGGCGTGGCGCAGGCGCGCGAGGTCGCGGGTGAAGGCTTCGGCGTGCGCCAGCAGAAAATGGGAGAGCAGGATGGGCTGCGCGTGCTGCATGTGGGTCATGCCGGCCATGGGCACGCCGAGCTGCGCCCGGGCTTGCTCGGCGAGCGCGGTGGCCAGGGCCGTGACGCGGCGCTGCATGGCCGCGGCGGATTCCATCACATAGAGGCGGAAATCGGTGGCCACCAGCTCGTTGCGGCTGCGCCCGGTGTGCACCTTCCAGCCCAGCGGGCCAAGCTCTTCGACCAGGGCTTTTTCCGTGAAGTGGTGCAGGTCTTCGGCGTCGGACTTCTCCACCCATTCCGGATTCGTCTGGATCTGATCATCGATGCGGTCGAGCGCCTGGTGCACCTGCTCCACCTCGTCGGCGGTGAGGATGCCGGCGCGTTGGAGCGCGCGGGTCCACGCGCGGTTGACGGCCAGCTCGTAGGGCAGCAGGCGACAGTCAAAGGAAAAGGAGCGTTGAAACTCGTCGAAGACGCGGTCCGGCCCGCGGTCGAAGCGCCCGCCCCACAGCTTGTCGTCTTTTCTCTCGCTCATGCGCCTGCGCCCGTCCCTCGACAGCCCCCGTGCAAAAACTGTGCAGGGGCAGGCTTCCGCCCGCCCTTGCGGTTGATCGGAAAAGCTGCCTTCGTCACTTGCCGCCTTCGGCTTTGGCCTTGGGACGCACGGTCACGGGCAGAGCAAACAAATTGATGAAACCCTCGGCATCCTTGGGATTGTAGCGGCCCATGGTAAAGCTGGCGAGGTCGGTGCGGTAGAGCGAGAAGGGCGAGACGCGCCGGGTGACGTTCAGCGTGCCCTTCCACAGCTTCAGGCCCACCGTGCCGGTGACGCGCTGCTGCGCGACGTTGAAGAAACCGTCGAGGGCGGCGCGCAGCGGGGAAAACCACAGGCCGTAATAGACCAGCTCGGCGTAGCGCAGCGAAAGCGCCTGCTGGAAATGGGTGGTTTCGCGGTCGAGGGTGAGGGCTTCGAGTTCGCGGTGCGCGGTGACGAGCAGCGTGCCGCCCGGGGTCTCGTAGGCGCCGCGGGACTTCATGCCCACCAGGCGGTTCTCCACGATGTCCGCGCGGCCGATGCCGTGCTTGGCGGCGATTTCGTTGAGGGTGTTGAGCAGCTCGATGCAGCCGAGCTTCTGCCCGTTCACGGAAACGGGCGTGCCGCCTTCAAAGCCGATCTCCACTTCTTCGGGCTTGTCCGGAGCCTGCTGCGGGGAGAGCACCCATTGCCACATGGCCTCGTTGGGCGCGTTGGCCGGGTCTTCCAGCTCGCCGCCTTCGTGGCTCAAGTGCCAGATATTGCGGTCGCGGCTGTAGATATTCTTCTTGGACTGCTCGACGGGGACGTGGTGGGCCTGGGCGTAGGCGATGGCGTCCTCGCGCGAGTCGATGTCCCACTCGCGCCACGGGGCGATGATCTGGATGTTTGGCGCGATGGCCTTGTAGGCCAGCTCGAAGCGCACCTGGTCGTTGCCCTTGCCGGTGCAGCCGTGGGAGAGGCCGTCGGCACCCAGCTCCAGGGCCAGCTCGGCCTGGCGCTTGCCCAGCACCGGCCGCGCCATGGACGTGCCCAGCAGATAGGTGTGCTCGTAAACCGCGCCGGCGCGCAGCGTCGGCCAGATATAACTGCGGACGAATTCCTCGCGCAGGTCCTCGACGTAGGCGGAGGAGGCGCCGGTGGCCAGGGCCTTCTTGCGCGCGGCCTCCAGGTCTTCCTGCTGGCCGACGTCGCCGATCATGGCGATCACTTCGCAGCCGTAGTTCTCCTTCAGCCAGGGAATAATGATGGAGGTGTCCAGCCCTCCCGAATACGCGAGCACAACTTTCTTTGGCTTGTTCACTGGTTTATCCGCAATCTCTTTCTCTTCTGAAAATACATGTTTCAAATTTCACCTTGCGCCGCAGCATGGCCTACAAACCGGCGGAAACGGTTCGAGCCGGCCTTCCCGACCCTGGGCATGAGACACCACAGAAGTTTCGCACACCGGGAATCAAAAGAGCATATGCAGAATGGCCTTCTGCACGTACATGCGGTTTTCGGACTGGTCGAGGACGACCGATTGCCTGCCGTCGAGCACTTCCGCGGTGACTTCCAGGCCGCGGTGGGCCGGAAGGCAGTGCAGGAAGACGGCCTTCGGCGCAGCACAGGCCATCAACTCCCGATTGACCTGATACGGCTGGAACAGGGCGTTGCGCACTTTCTCCTCGGCTTCAAAGCCCATGCTGGTCCACGAGTCGGTGTAAACGCCCTGCGCGCCGCTGACCGCCTCGCAGGGATCGGTAAACAGCTCGATCTTGGCCCGGGTCTCGCGGGCCACGCGCTTGGCCTCCGCAACGACCTCCGCGGCCGGCTCATAATTCGGCGGCGTGGCCACCCGCAGGTGGACGCCGAGGCGCGCGGCAAGAAAGATCAGCGAATGGCAGACGTTGTTGCCGTCCCCGACATAGGCCAGCTTGAAACCGCGCAGCGAACCAAACTTTTCCTCGAGGGTGAAGTAATCCGCGAGCGCCTGGCAGGGATGAAAGCGGTCCGAGAGCGCGTTGATCACCGGTATGTCCGCGTTCGCCGCCAACTCTTCGAGGACCTTCTGATCGTACACGCGCGCGACGATGCCCTGCACCCAGCGCTCGAGGTTGCGCGCCACGTCGGCGATCGATTCGCGTTCGCCGAGCCGCGCCTGCGAGTGGTCGAGGAAGACCACCGAGCCGCCCATGCTCTGGATGCCCACCTCGAAGGTGACGCGCGTGCGCAGCGACGGCTTCTCGAAGATCAGGGCGATGAATTTGCCCTGCAGCGTGGAAGCATAGCGCCCGGGCCGCGCCTTGATATCGGCGGTGAGCTGGAGCAGTGCGCGCGTGCCCGCGGGATTCCATTCCGCTCCCGTGAGCAGGTCATTGGAAAACAGCATGGGCGCCGGAAGTGCGGATGCAGTCATGTTCACCTCGCCGCGGCCTGGGCCTGCGGAGTCCGCTCCGCCGTCGCGGCGGATGCGGACCCGGAGGTGGCTCGCGGGGTATGGGTCAGAACAGCTTCAAACAAACGGAGAAATTCGCGCACCTGCGCCGCGCTCACGATGTACGGGGGGAGCAGGCGCAAGGTGTGGTCGTGCGTGCAGTTGATGAGCAAGCCGCGGCGCAGCGCTTCGGTGACGAAGGGCGCGCCTTCGGCGCTCAGCTCGATGCCCAGCATCAGGCCTTCGCCGCGCACCTCGCGGATCAAAGGAAACTTCTTGGCCAGTGCGGCGATTCCGGCGCGGAGCTGCTCGCCGCGCGCGCGGATGTTCTCGAGCAGCGCGCTATCTTCCACGGTGCGCAGAAATTCCAGGGCCACGGCGCAGGCCAGCGGCCCGCCGCCAAACGTCGTGCCGTGCAGCCCGGGGGAAATAGCCGCGGCCACGCGCTCGTTGGTCAGGATCGCGCCCAGCGGCAGGCCCGCGGCCAGCGGCTTGGCCACCAGCGCGATATCCGGCTTGGCGGAAAATTTTTGGTAGGCGAAATGGCGGCCCGTGCGGCCCAGCCCGCACTGGATCTCGTCGGCGATGAGCACTGCGCCGTGCTGCGTGGCCAGGGCCCGCGCGCGGTTCCAGAAGGCTTCGCTGACCGGGTAGATCCCGCCCTCGCCCTGCACCGTTTCCAGCACGATGCCGCAGACGGTGGCGTCGAATTTCGCTTCCAAATCGGCCACGTCGTTGAAGCGCACGAACTCCACGCCGGGGACCAGGGGTGCGAAGGGCAGGCGGTATTTTTCCGTGGAGGTCACGCTCAGCGCGCCAAACGTCCGCCCGTGAAAGGAATTCTCCAGCGCCAGAATGCGCGTCTTCGCCGCGCCGGTGTCTTCTTCGGAGTGCGCCTTATGGGCCAGCAGGCGCGCCAGCTTCAGCGCGCCGTCCATCGCTTCCGTGCCGCTGTTGGTGAAAAAGACGCGGTCCAGCCCGGACCACTCCGCCAGCTTGCGCGCCAGCGGCCCTTGATAGCTGTTGTGGTAGAGATTCGAGAGATGGATGGCGCGCGCCGCTTCGCGCCGCAGGACGCGCACGATGCGCGGGTGCGCGTGGCCCAGCGCGTTCACCGCGATGCCGCCCAGAAAATCAAGATACTTCTTCCCCTGCGCGTCGAAGACCAGCGCGCCCCGTCCGTGCGTGAAGAGCACGTCCGGACGCTTGTAGGTGGGCAGGAGAAACGTCTCCGCATCGCGGATCGCCGCGGCGGCAGCCGCGCCGCGGGAGTTTGCCGGCTGGGCCGGTTTTTTCTTCGCCATTCTTTTTTCTCTCGTCCGCCTCATACCGCGCTCAGCGCCGCCGCTTTCGCCGCGAATGGCCCTAGAGTCACCAAGGTGCCCGGAGCGTCCGGTGTCTTGCCCGTGTGCAGCCCGGCCGCGGCGGCGGCGTCCAGCAGCGCTTCCGGCGAGGTGCCGCCGACGATGCGCACGCCGCCCACGCCGCCTTCCAGCGCGCGCTTCGCCGCTTCCAGCTTCAGCACCATGCCTCCGGAAACCACGCGGCTCTCCACCAGCGCGCCGACTTCCTCGCAGGAAACGGCCGGGAGGAGTTTCTCCCCGTGCAGCACGCCGGCCACGTCGGTCAGATAGATCAGAGCGTCGGCGCGGAGATATTCGGCGCAGGCCGCGGCCATGTGATCGGCATTAATGTTGTAGAGCTCGCCGTCGGGGCCCAGGCCCAGGCACGGCGCCACGGGCAGCAGCCCCGCGTGCCACAGCGATTCCAGGAATTCCACGTTCACGCCGGTGAGATAGCCGACGAAGCCCAGCCCGCCCGCCACGTCGTTGTGCACCAGCGGTTCGGCGGTGAAGCACTGCGCATCCGCGGCGGAGATGCCCACGGCAGGCTGGCCCTCGGCGGAAATGGCCGCGGCCAGACGCTTGTTGAGCAATCCAGCGAAAACCATCACGGCGGCATCGCGCGTCTCGCGGTCGGTGACGCGCAGGCCGGCCACGAAGCGGCTCTCCAGCCCCATGCGCTTGAGCGTGGCGGTGAAGAGGCGCCCGCCTCCGTGCACCACCAGGATCTGGTGTCCCGCGCGCGCCAGCGCCGCAACCTGTTTGGTGAGCGACGCGACAGCGTCGGCGTCTTCCAGCAATGCTCCGGCAAATTTGATGACGAGTCTCATTGGAGTGCGGTCTGCTCCTCGATGCCCAGCATGTGATTGAAATTCTGTACGGCCTGGCCCGCTGCGCCCTTGCCCAGATTGTCCAGGCAGGAGACGACGATCAGCCGCTCCCCGCCGGAATCCAGCGCGAATCCCAGGTCGCAGAAATTCGTGTGCGCAACGTGCTGCAGCTCCGGCAGCTGCCCCGCCGGCCAGAGGCGCACCATCGGACGCCCGGCGTAGAACTTCCGGTAGAGCTCTTCGATCTGCGCCGCCTGCTTCGGCGCATCCAGCCAGACGTACATCGTCGAGAGGATGCCGCGCGCCAGCGGCAGCAGGTGCGTCGAAAACATGACCTGCGGACCGGCCAGGCCGGTGTGCTCGAGAATCTCCGGCGTGTGGCGGTGCGCGAACAGGCCATAGGCGCGGAAATTTTCGTCCACCTCGACGAACTGCAGATCGCGCCGCAGCTCCTTGCCTGCTCCGCTCGCTCCCGACTTGCAGTCGCAGATCACGCCGCGCCCGGCGGCAATCCAGCCGGCTTTGGCGAGCGGGCGCAGCGCCAGAATCACGCTGGTCGCGTAGCAGCCGGGATTGGCGACCAGTTGGGCCCCGGAAATGTCGCTGCGGTAGAGTTCCGGCAGGCCGTAGACGGCCCGCTCGAGCCACGCCGCGGGCGCCGCCGGCTGCTTGTACCAGGAGGTGAAAGTCTCCCCCGCGCGGAAGCGGAAGGCCCCGCTCAAATCCACGACGCGCAGCCCCGCTTCGGTGAGCGCCGGGGCCAGCTCCCGCGAAGCCTCGTGCGGCGTCGCCAGGAACGCAGTACCTGCGCCGCTCTCAACGATGGCCTCCGCGGATAGCGCGCGCACCGGGGCATCGCTCCAGCCGCGGAACTGCGGAAAAAGCTCGCCCAGGCACTTGGCCCCGGCCGTGTCGCGCAGGTAGAAGACCGGCTGGCGCACGGCGGGGTGGCGCAGCAGAATGCGCGCCAGCTCCAGGCCGGTGTAGCCGGACACCCCCGCGACCGCGACTTGGTGCGGGTCTCTCATTTCGTCATCTGCGCTTCAATCTTTTTCTGCAGCGACTCGCGCGTCTTGCGCTTGGCGGTGATGATCAGGACGGTGTCGTCGCCGGCGATGGTGCCGGCCACTTCCGGGAATTTCGCGCTGTCCATGGCGGCGGCCAAGGCCTGGGCCCCGCCCGGCGGCGTCTTCAGCACCAGGAGGTTTTCGGCGGGGCGGAGGTCCACGAGGAATTCGCGCAGGGCATGGGAAAGCGGCGGCAGGGGCACGCTCTCCTCGGCCAGGGCGGCGGCCTGCTTGTAACCTTCCGGGGTCTTCACCAGTTTGAGTTCCTGGAGATCGCGGGAAAGCGTGGCTTGGGTGACACGGAGCTTGCGATGCGCGAGGAGGCGGCGCAGTTCATCCTGGCTGGCGACCGGCTCGGTCGCGACGACGTTCAGGATCTGCCCGTGGCGGAACTTTTTTCCGGCGTTGATCGGCATCGGTAAAATATGCAAAGCCATGCATATTTATACGGTCTGCCGGGCGAAGTGTCAATTCTTTTTTACCCGGGCGTGCGCCGCAAAGCACATCCTGCGCCGGGGCCACTGCCCGGCGCGCTCCCTCATTCGAAGTTGGGGTATGATAGGGCCGCTGCCGTAAATGACCCACCCGTTCGCCGGGGCTCGATTCGCCTCTCGCGGGTTCCTACTTCAAAGGAGCCGACCATGTCCGCAGAACGCACACCGAAAAAACCGCGCGAAGAGTACCACCTGCGCACGCGCCTGATCCACGGAAGCTTTGCCACCGGGCGCTGGGACTACGATCACCACGTCGTGCCGCCGCAGTCCAGTTCCGCCACCTACCGGCTTTCCTCGGTGCATCGCGGCGCGCAGGGCTTTATCGAATTCGCCACGCCCGAATCGCGGCGCGCGCCCATCTATATCTACGACCGGCTGGACGAGCCGAGCCGGGGCATGCTCGAGGAAAACCTGGCGGCTGCCGAAGGCGGGGAGATGGCGGTTACCTTTGCCACCGGCATGGCCGCGGTCAGCGCCGCGCTGGGCATCCTCACCGCGGCGGGCGAGCAGATCGTCGCGCACCACATCCTGTACGGCTCGACGCACAGCCTGATGACCAGCTGGCTGCCGCGTTACAAGGTGCGCACGGACTTCTGCGACCTCGGCGACCCCGAATCGTTGCTGCGCGTGGCCACCCAGGATTGCCGCGTGGTCTATTTCGAGACGCCCGTCAATCCCACCATGGAGCTGATTGACCTGGCGGCAGTGCGCCATGTCGTGGACCGCCTGAACGCCGGGCGGTCCGCTGCGGAGCGCATCCACATCGTCGTGGACAACACCTTCGCCACGCCCTATTGCCAGCGTCCGCTGGCACACGGCGTGGATCTGGTGGTGCACAGCCTGACCAAGGACATCTGCGGCTTCGGCACGGAGATGGGCGGCGCGGTCATCGGCGCCAACAGCTACTACAACCACCTGATGCTTTACCGCAAGGATTTCGGCGGGGTGCTCT